>JAZRCO010000070.1:0-12712 GCA_045659855.1 Eubacteriales bacterium
CGTCGGACATTTCGTTCGGCACGGCAGGACTTCGCGGGGTTATGACCGCAGGTACGAACGCGATGAACGTATATACCGTTGGCAGAGCAACGCAGGGTCTTGCTGACCTCATTAAAGACGAAAAGGCAGAAAACAGGGGCGTAGTTATTGCATACGACTGCCGTAACAACTCTGAAAAGTTTGCCAAGATATCGGCAGAGGTGCTTGCCGCAAACGGAGTTAAGACTTATATTTTTGAATCACTCCGTCCCACACCGGTGCTTTCTTTTGCGCTCCGTGAGCTTGGTTGTATCGCAGGTATCAATATTACCGCAAGTCACAACCCCAGCAAATATAACGGATATAAGGCATACTGGGAAGACGGTGCTCAGCTCCCTCCCGAGCACGCAAAAACCGTTTCCTCTTACATTGAAAAGATAGATATTTTTCACGACGTTAAGCTCGTTGATTTCGACAATGCGGTAGCCGACGGTACTATTACAGTTCTTGACCAGGATATGGATGAAAAGTACCTTGCGGCAGTTATGGCTCAGCTCGTTAACCCCAAGGCAATCGAAAACGTTGCCGACAAGCTTCAAATCGTTTACTCCCCCCTCCACGGAACAGGTTATAGACTTATTCCCGATATCCTTGCACGCTGCGGCGTTGAGCATCTCTACGTTGTTCCCGAGCAAATGGAAATCGACGGTAATTTCCCCACAGTTGAAAAGCCCAATCCCGAATATCCCGAGGTGTTTGAATTGGGTATTGAAATTGCAAACAGTGTCGGCAGTACACTCGTTATTGCTACCGACCCCGACGCCGACCGTGTTGGAGTTGTAACTAAAAATACCGACGGTGATTTCGTTACAATCTCCGGCAACCAAATGGGTGCCCTTTTGATCGATTATATTATTACTGCATACGAGGAAACCGGCAAGATGCCCAACAATCCCTATGCCGTTAAAACAATTGTATCCACCGAGCTTGTATCAAAGATTTGCGAAGCACATAACGTTAAGCTTCACAACGTTCTCACGGGCTTTAAATTCATTGGTGAGGTTATCAAGAATTACGAGCAGGCAGGTGCTGATGCGGCTTACCTCTTTGGATTTGAGGAAAGCTACGGTTATCTTAAGGGTACATATGCAAGAGATAAGGATGCAGTTGTTGCTACAATGCTTATTTGTGAAATGACCGCCTTCTATCACGCTAAGGGCATGACTCTCTTTGATGCCTTGAACGGCTTGTATGAAAAGTACGGCTATTATCTCGAGGCAAATCAGGAATTGTATATGGAAGGCATCGATGGCAAGGAAAAGATGGCTGCATTAATGGATACACTCCGCAACAATGCTCCCGAGTCCATCGCAAATTACAAGATCGTTCAAATCAGCGATTATTTGAAATCTACTATTCTGAACAAGATCACTAATGAGGTTTCCGATACTAATTTGCCCTCATCCAACGTTATTTCCTTTAAGATGGAAAATGGCGACGTAATCGTTGCCCGTCCCTCAGGAACTGAGCCCAAGATCAAATTCTATTATCTCCTTTCCGGTACAAGTAAGGAAGAAATGAATGCAAATCTTAATCAGTACAAGGCATTTATAAATCAATTCGTTTAATAAAATCAAAACTCCGTAGTTAATCTACGGAGTTTTTTATATGAATATTTTTTTGATTTGCTCGCCCTTAAGCGCAAGTCGCAAGGCATCGTCAAGCTGAGTGAAATCGGCAACTAAGGAATGCGGCTTGGAAATATGATCGTCCTGTTTCATGGGAACGAAATACACGTTCTTTCTCGATAATAGCTTAGCGATATTTTGAAGATTTGCCGATAGTGCATCATTAGTGGCAAGCGCAATGATCAAGGGTCTATTATTTCTCAAATGCGCCTTTGCCGCCATACATACCGAAGTATCGGTAATACCGTTTGCTATTTTAGCGAGTGTATTGCCCGTACACGGACAAATTATAAGTGCATCCAATACGGTTTTCGGGCCAATCGGCTCGGCATCTACGATAGTGTGGATCACATGACGGCCGCTAATCTTCTCAACCTGAACTCTTATATCGTCGGCTTTTCCAAATCTCGTATCTGTACGGTAAACGTTCTCACTAAAGATTGGCAAAATATCAAATCCATCTTCCCTTTGCTTTCTCATTAAGCTGAGTGCCTGCGGAATCGTGCAAAACGATCCTGTAAATGCAAATCCAATCATAAACAATTCTCCTGTTGAAGTATACTAATCACTGTTTTACCTACTATTTCGCCCGCCCGCTGAGGCGCATAGCGACCGGGAATTCCTAACTCCCGATAGTAGCTCAATTTATATTTTTCTACAAGCTCTTGGTCCATGCCGTAAGGATATGATGCAAGATCAATAATAACCGTGTCCCTCGAAAGATTCTTTGCAAGCTCATCACCGATTATTCTTTGAGGTATTGTGTTGAATATTAGATCATATCCCTCTCCCGCTCTCTTGGAATCCACTTCAACGCCCAAATTTTGTATTTTATGAGCGTTAAAGCCAATTATGGTACTCCAGGTGCAATCTTGGTCCTTTCGCGCATATACCGAAATTTTGGCACCCATTGATTTGAGTAAATAGGCGAGGATCTTTCCAATCCGACCAAAGCCCAATATTGCGATACGTGAGCCGTAGATTGCGCCGCCAAAATGAGTCTTGGCATAATGTATCGCCCCCTCAGCGCTAAGCAAGGCATTTTGGATTTGAAAGGATTCGAGCTTATTATAATCTATGATTTTATAGCCGATCTTTTCTTGAGAATCATAAAACACGCTCCCTATATTTCCGCCTATGATTAAATGTTCGGCGTTTAAGCAATTAATAATTTCGCTCAATGGCATATTATTTCTTGACATCATATTTAGATTTATATCATCTCTCGACGTGGGCAACGGAAAAACCAACACCCTATTATTTTTTATTTCTTCTTTAATTTCTTCATTGAATGAAAAATTTATATAAGCCGTGGAGGATATCCCCATACCGTTTACGTAATCACTTGCGTATTGCTGACGGTCATCTCCACCTAAAAATATAACACTCACCGTTTCTTGCACCTCCTTCTTTTATTTACATTATATTTTGATTTATTGAAAACGTTAAAAAATGACGGCGCTAGCCGTCATTAATTTACGTATTCAATTTGCTGAGCGTATTTCATTTTATAGCTAATGAGATCGCTTGAATCAAGCTCCTCGTTAAATAAGCTTATAGCAGTAATTTGGCTGTTATCGTAAGTTCTATAGTAATATATTCCTTTATCCGAGTTGCAGCAGGATGAATACTGAGTTTTTTCATATTTTCCATGAAAAATTACGCTTCCCTCCTGTTGCTCAACGGAATTTAATATATGAAAGAATTGAGTCACACACTCAATCTCGTCATTTGGAACAACTGAATTCAATTTTATAAAGGATGCTCTCACAAACCGTGACATCGAGGAATTATCACCCGGCAGTCCTATGCCACCCATTCCTCTACTGTATTTATTGATTATAATATCCGTGGAAAATTTGGCACTTGGATCCTCATTTGTTATATTCAAATAATTATTTAGATTCATCAATTGATATTCAAACGGCGGATTGTTGGTTAGAACTCCAATATCATTTTCATGAATATGCATTTCACCCTTCATATACTCAAGAGTAATAGACCTATTTTTGTCGGATATTAGCCAATGAAGCTCCGCATTTTGCAAGTAATCGACAAAAGGAAGGTCAACGACGCTGATTTTACCTAAGCACTCAATTGCCTCCTCAACGTTCTTACAATTACTTAGTAAATACGGTATCAGCTCGTATGGAGCCAAGCTGACGGTGTTACTGTCATTATGATAGTAGCTAAAATTATCAACGAAGTTTAGTCCCGCCACACAAAGGCCGTGCTCATTGAGCGCATCATAATACAGTGGATACCCATCTACAACCGTTGCTGTGCCGATAATAGCAAAATGGCGACGTTGGATCTCCCCGCTTTTATATCGAAACATATAATTCCTTGGCGTAACGGTCACGCTTTCATCATATCTCTTTTCAAGGTCGAGATTTCTACCGAAATAATGGCATTTTGCTTTAAAGCTTATGGCTGTACACAAATAATATCACCCCTTTAAGATGAATATTCCCTATTAAGACACCAAAAATACAAAGGCGACTGAAAAATCAGTCGCCTTTTATTTTACGTTCTTTTGTCAAATTTTGTTGCGCATTTGACGCAGGTAATTGTGATTTTACCCCTTCCCTTAGGTACGCGCAACCAAGTCTTGCATTTGGGGCAACGGAAGAATTTGTGTGTCTTGCGCTGTTGCCAACGGGTTTTTATCATTTTAATCTCACCGAGATATTTTTGGTTTTCCTGTACTCGCTTATATATGTTTTTGGAAAGAATTCTAAACCAAAAGTAACCGAGCAAGATATATGAGATTAGTGAAAGCACAAGTCTTGCTATACCGTACGGAACTAATCCGCTTATTAATGATATAACTACCGATGCAATGAAAATATGCTTTGCCAAATCGTCAAAACCGTTGCGTCCGTAAAAGAAGGTCCTAATCTTTTGCGCTAGTCTACTCAAAAAGTTTCTCATTAATACGATTCTCCTATTATTCAGATCTAAGTGCTATAACTGGATCCTTGTTAGATGCCATCTTTGATGGGAACAATCCGGCAATAAACGTAAGAACCATGCTAATACCAACAAGAATAATTGCAGGAAGCGGCTCAAGAATCGCTTTAAGCGTTGCAATACCCGTGAGGTGATTGAGGATAATGTTTATGATTACTATCAATCCCAACGAGCACACAATACCTATAATACCCGCAACAAGTCCAACAAAGATTGTTTCCGCATTAAATACGCGACCAACGTCCTTCTTTGAAGCACCGATAGCTCTAAGAATACCGATTTCCTTTGTTCTTTCAAGCACCGATATATAGGTGATAATTCCTATCATAATCGAGGATACTACAAGGGATATCGCAACGAAGGCGATGAGAACGTATGAAATCGCGTCCACGATTGTGGTTACCGAATTCATAAGAAGAGCTACTGTATCGGTATATAAGATCTTATCATCGTTGTTCTGATGTGAGTTATATTCAGCTATAAGCTGATTAATTTTTTCCTTGGACTCAAAATCCTTAGGATAGATCAAAATAGACGTCGGATTCTCAACGTCGATATAACCGAGTCTCTTAAGGTTTTCCTCGTAAGTGTTTGTGGTAACTTTGCCCTTATTAATGTAATTAATCACTATATCGACAAGATCGTATATATCCGTAGGAATGTACTGCAAAACGAAATCCTTATACGGGATATTATATACCTCAAAAATCTTATTGACTATACTTGAAGTGTCTATAGATGGAAATATGTTTATCATATCCTTAATACTGTCAGGTAGATCGTCAAAGGTCATTCCCTTAGAGTCAAAATCTATGCCGGTAAAAAGATCTTTTTCCTTGTTGTTAAGCTGTGCTCTAACAACATCGCTATTATTAACCTTAGCGATCACATCATCAATAAGCGACGACATAAATCCAATAGTACCTATATTGGTCGTATTCATAGAATCGTCAGTGGGACGAAGAATACCGACGATTTTAAGCTCGACGCCCTTGTTTGCGTCCTTTATACGGCTATCGAGAATTGACTTATCTCTCGGAAGAGAGGGATCAAGCTCTCGAATTCTATCGTTTTCAATAACGTAATGATCGCTATCAAGAAGCACCTTAAATCGATAGTCATAAATCTCTTCGAAGGTGTACTCGGTCGACGGAATCACATATGTGTTCTCGGTGCCGTTAAGATGCGCCTCAATAGCGTGCTTCATATACTCTTCAATCTCGGAGAAATCTCTAATACCCAAAACGTAAAGAGTGTAGTCGGACACTTGATTGTTTTCATCTACAATGAGAACAAGTTCATTGGAATTCTCGGGATATTTGCCGTCAACAAGGTAGTATTCCTTCTTAAGCTCCTCGGTTGTGCCAATGAGCTCACTCCAACCCGTAACACTACCAACGCCGCCCATCATCGATGCCATGGAACTCATCATTTCACTTGACATTCCTGTAACACCCATGGACTCATACATTTTGCTAAGGCCCTGGGAGCTATTCTTATAGGTGCCGTCCTCTAACAAAAGATATGTGTTAAGGTTGGTTGAATATGAATATTTTATCCCCGAGCAATACTTATCCAATTCAGTTTTATTGGAATCAAGGAATTGCTTGAATTTTTCGAGATTATTGCTTTGAACAGATTCAGTCATAGTGGACATCATTTGTGCCATTATTTGACTGGAATATATCTTATTAGGATCTCTATCTACGTTGTCATTGCTTGAATTCTGCATCATTGATGACATCATAGTTGTTGGATTCATCGTGTTTTGCTGAATTTGCAAAGGATACGAGGACATGGTACTCTCTTCAATCGATTTGATATAGGCATTAACACCCGTAGAAACGGCAAGGATCAGTGCAATACCGATGATACCGATCGAGCCCGCAAAAGACGTTAAAAAGGTTCTACCCTTTTTAGTCATCAAGTTATTAAAGGAAAGCGACATTGCCGTGAAGAACGACATCGTTGCCTTCTTTTTCTTTTTAGGCGTTTTTGGAGGATTGTTCAAGCTTTCGCCTTCCTGCTCTTCGCTATCCTCTTCCCCGTGGTAAGGATCGGAATCTCCAACAAGGACACCGTCATGAAGATTGATTATTCTCGTTGAATACTGCTGGGCAAGCTCGGGATTGTGAGTAACCATAACAACGAGTCTATCCTTGGCAATATCCTGAAGCAAATCCATAACCTGAATGCTGGTATCCGAGTCGAGCGCACCCGTTGGCTCATCGGCAAGCAAAATATCGGGATCGTTGATAAGTGCTCGCGCAATAGCAACTCTTTGCATTTGTCCACCCGAGAGCTGATTGGGGCGCTTATTCATATGCATTGAGAGTCCAACCTTATTTAGTGCTTGGATTGCTCGTCTTCTTCTTTCGTTTTTAGAAATACCGCTCAAGGTCAATGCCAATTCCACGTTAGCAATAACCGTTTGGTGCGGAATAAGGTTATAGCTTTGGAAAATAAATCCTATAGAATGGTTTCTATACGAATCCCAATCCGCATCCTTGTAGTTCTTTGTGGATATTCCGTTAATGATCAAATCTCCGCTTGTGTACTGATCAAGACCGCCAACGATGTTAAGCAACGTCGTTTTACCGCATCCCGATTGACCGAGAATCGACACGAATTCGCTTTTTCTAAATTTGATGCTTACTCCTTTGAGGGCTTCAACGGCGGCGAGATCCTTTCCGTAAGTTTTTCTAATATCTATAAGTTCTAACATGTTCCACCTACTAATATAAAATATAAAATCATTATATCACTTTTAATGAATTTTTTCAATAGATATTCACTATTATTTCATTTTTATTATAATAAACCTTCCTTAAAAAAACCTTAAAATAAAAATTGCAACATATTGTTTAAAAATTGATGGGGCAAATTGTACCATTCTAACAAAAATAACAATATCTTGATTTCGCTCTTGACTTAACCACAATATATAGATATAATTATTATGTCGCATTTTAGTCTATTTTTTATATATTTGTAGTATTTAAGGGGAGGTTATTATGAAAATCATAAAAAGAAACGGCTCAGAGGTTACCTTTGATTCTCAAAAAATAGTTCTTGCTGTTACTAAAGCTAATGAAAGTGTTGTTCCCAGCGCTCGAATGAGCGATGTTCAAATAAAAAGAATTGCTGAAGACGTTGAAATGGCTGCAGCTAATATGAATAGATCTCTTAACGTTGAAGAGATTCAAGATATGGTTGAGAACCAAATCATGAATCAACACGCCTTTGACGTTGCAAGAAGATATATTACATATCGCTACAATAGAGCTCTCATTAGAAAATCCAACACGACCGATGAGCAAATTCTCAGTCTTATCGAGTGCAACAACGAAGAAGTTAAGCAGGAAAACTCTAACAAGAATCCAACCGTTAATAGCGTTCAGCGTGACTATATGGCGGGCGAAGTTAGCAAGGATATCACAAAGAGAATCTTGCTCCCCGCCGATATCGTTGAGGCGCACGAAAAAGGTATTATTCATTTCCACGACTCCGACTATTTTGCTCAGCATATGCACAACTGCGACCTTGTTAACCTCGAGGATATGCTTCAAAACGGCACTGTTATCAGCGGAACAATGATCGAAAAGCCCCATAGCTTTTCAACTGCTTGTAATATTGCAACTCAGATTATTGCTCAGGTTGCTTCTTGTCAGTACGGCGGTCAAAGCATAAGTCTTACTCACCTTGCTCCCTTTGTTGACATTAGCCGTAAGAAGATTAGAGTTACTGTTGAGCAGGAGCTCAAGAGTATCAATCCCAACGTAACCGACGCCGACATTGATAGAATCACCGAGGGCCGTCTTCTCGAAGAGATCCGCAGCGGCGTTCAAACCATTCAGTATCAGGTTGTAACTCTTATGACCACTAACGGACAAGCTCCCTTCGTTACTGTATTTATGTACCTTAACGAAGCTAAAAACGAGCGTGAAAAGCAAGACCTTGCTATTATTATAGAAGAAACTCTCAAGCAAAGATTCAAGGGCGTTAAAAACGAAAAGGGTGTTTGGGTAACCCCTGCATTCCCCAAGCTTATCTACGTTCTTGAAGAGGATAACATCCACGAAGGCAGCCCCTATTATTATCTCACAAAACTTGCGGCTAAATGCACAGCTAAGAGAATGGTTCCCGACTATATCTCCGAGAAAATTATGCTTCAAAACAAGATTGACAAAAATGGGGACGGTCATTGCTATACTTGCATGGGTTGCAGGAGCTTCTTAACTCCTTATCTTGATGAGAACGGTCAGCCCAAGTATTACGGCAGATTCAATCAAGGCGTTGTAACCGTAAACCTTGTTGACATTGCTCTTTCAGCCGAGGGTGATATGGATCGTTTCTGGGAAATATTCGATGAAAGAATGGAGCTTTGCCATAGAGCTCTCCAATGCCGTCACGAGCGCCTTTCGGGCACTCTTTCGGATGCCGCGCCCATTCTTTGGCAGCACGGTGCTCTTCTTCGTCTTCCCAAGGGTGAAACTATTGACAAATACCTTCACGGCGGCTATTCAACTATTTCACTTGGCTATGCGGGTCTTTGGGAATGCGTTCTCGCTCTCAACGGCAAAAAGCTCACCGAGCCCGACGGCGAAAAGCTTGGCTTGGACATTATGAAAAAGCTTAACGAGTACACCGCTAAATGGAAGGCAGCTGAATGCATTGACTACTCCCTTTACGGAACTCCTCTTGAAAGCACGACCTATAAGTTTGCTAAATGCTTGCAAAATCGCTTTGGCATTAGAAAAGGCATTACCGACAAAACATATATCACAAACAGCTATCACGTTCACGTAACCGAAGAGATAGACGCATTTAAAAAGCTTGCACTCGAAGCTAAATTCCAGGCGCTTTCGCCCGGTGGTGCAATCTCGTACGTTGAGGTTCCCAATATGCAAAACAACCTTGACGCAGTTCTCTCCGTTATGAAGTTCATTTACAACAATATTATGTATGCCGAGCTTAACACAAAGAGCGACTACTGTCAGGAATGCGGATTCGACGGCGAAATTGAAATCGTTGAAGAGGACGGAAAGCTCATTTGGAAATGCCCCAACTGCGGCAACACCGATCAGTCCAAGATGAACGTTGCAAGAAGAACCTGCGGCTATATTGGAACACAGTATTGGAATCAAGGAAGAACACACGAAATTAAGGAAAGAGTTCTTCACTTATAATCTATAAGCAACAATCCCTTGCCTTACGCAAGGGATTGTTAATCGAAGGAAATATTATGAATTACGCACTTATTAGAGAAAACGATATTGCTAACGGTCCGGGTGTTAGAACGTCGCTTTTCGTTAGCGGATGCCGCCATCATTGCAAGGGCTGCTTTAATCCCGAAACATGGAATTTTAGTTATGGTAATCCGTTCACTCAAAAAGAAATCGATGCTATAATCAACGCTACCGAGCCCTCCTTTATCGAGGGATTAACTCTTCTCGGCGGCGAGCCGTTTGAGCCCGAAAACCAAGCGGATTTGGTAGAATTACTGACCCAGTTCAAATCCAAGCTCCCAAATAAAAAGGTATGGTGCTATACCGGCTTTTCATTTGAAAACGATCTTTTGCCAAAATACAAAAACGGTGAGGAAAATATAAAGGAATTGTTACCTTTAATTGACGTTCTTGTTGACGGAAAATTTATCGAGGAGCTAAAGAGCTCAGCACTTCTCTTTCGTGGCTCATCAAATCAAAGCATTATCGACGTAAAGCTATCACTTGAGCAAGGAAAGCTGATTTGGCTTGACGGTGTTTGGGAAAGAAAAATGGGTAGTGGGAATATTTATGAATAAAAAATCGCAGGCAATTTGCCTGCGATTTTATTTTTCTATTAAACTCCTGAATAAGCGGAGAAGCCGCCGTCGACGGGAATGATGATACCTGTTACAAAGCCGGATTCTTCGGGATTTGTAAGGAATCTAAGTGTTCCGAGAAGCTCCTCGGACTCTCCGAATCTCTTCATAGGAGTAGCGTTGAGAATCTTATTTGTTCTCGCTGTGGGAGTGCCGTCTTCATTAAAGAGGAGAGCTCTATTTTGGTTTGTTACAAAGAAACCGGGAGCGATTCCGTTAACTCTAATACCTGCGCCTGCAAAGTGAACTGCAAGCCACTGTGTAAAGTTAGAGATACCGGATTTAGCTGCACTGTATGCAGGAATCTTTGTAAGGGGACGGTAAGCGTTCATAGAGGAGATATTAAGGATTGAGCATCCCTCTTGACCTAGCATGTCCTTTGCAAAAACCTGTGTGGGAAGAAGTGTTCCCATAATATTAAGATTGAATACGAAATCAAAGCCGGATTTGTCGAGGTTGAAGAATGTCTTAATATCTTCTCTATCCTCGTCACCAACCTCATAATATTCCTTATCAGTTGTTGCTCTGGGGCTATTGCCGCCTGCACCGTTGATAAGGATTGTGCACTTACCGAGATCGTTGAGAATTGCTTCGTGTGCCGCTTCAATGCTTTCCTTTTCAAGGCAGTTTACCTTGTATGCTTTAGCAACACCGCCGTTGGCGTTGATTCTATCAGCAACAACCTGCGCTGCTGCATCGTTGAGGTCAAGAAGAGCTACCTTATAGCCCTGCTTTGCCATTTCTTCAGCGAAGGATGAGCAAAGAATGCCACCTGCACCTGTAATAACACAAACTTTATTACTCATTAGTTGATTCTCCTATTAATTAGTTTTTAGCATCCTTTTCGATTGCTTCCCAAAGGCCAAGAAGATATGTTGCGCCGAGTGCTCTATCGTACAAGCCGTATCCGTACCTTCCCTTTTCGCCCCAAATCATTCTTCCGTGGTCGGGACGCATATAGCCGTCAAAGCCGTTTTCGTGAAGTGCCTTCATGATTGCATAGATATCAAGAGAGCCGCAGTCGGTGGGGTGTGCAACCTCGTGGAACTGACGGGGTCCTGTATGCTTAACGTTACGGATATGAGCAAAGTGAATTCTCTTTGCAAACTTTGCACTCATTCTCACAAGGTCATTTTCAGTGGAAGCACCGAGAGATCCTGTACAGAATGTGAGACCGTTTTCAGGAAGATCAACGATCTTGAGGAATCTTTCAAGATTCTCTTCGCATGTAATGATTCTAGGAAGACCGAAAATTCCCCACGGCGGGTCATCGGGATGGATTGCCATATTAATGCCAACCTCGTGTGCTACGGGAATTACCTTTGTAAGGAACGCCTCAAGATTTTTCCAAAGCTGCTCCTCGTCGATAGCTTCATACTGCTTAAGTAGATCGCGAAGACCGTCAAGAGTGTAGCTTTCATCCCAACCGGGCAAAGAAAGTCCACCGTCAAGAGGATTCATAGCAAGAACAGTTTGCTCATCGTATGCCAAGCTATTGGAGCCGTCATCTGCCTGATGCTCAAGCTCACTTCTAAGCCAGTCAAATACGGGCATAAAGTTATAGCAAACACACTTAACACCTGCTTTCGCAAGTCTTCTAAGGTTTTCGCAATAGTTCTCGATAAGTTGAGGTGCTTTGTCATTACCAAGCTTGATATCTTCGGGAACGGGTACGCTCTCAACAACCTCAAATTTAAGGCCATGCGCTTCAGCGCTTGATTTAATAGCGTTGATGCTCTCCTCGCTCCAAACGCCGCCTGCGGGCACGTCATATACTGCGGACACGATTGAATACATATTGGGAATTTGAGAAATTTGTTCAAGGGTTACGGGATCGTTAGGTCCGTAATGCCTGAATGTCATTTTCATAGGTTCAAACCTCCTGTTTATTAAATCACAACATAAAGTGTAATTACATTGATACGTTTAGTATATCACATTTGTTTATTTTTTGCAATATACTTTTCAACATTTCCAAAAAAATGCCGACGGTAAATCCGTCGGCATTTTTATCAGTCGAGCTCTTTTTTGCCTGTATAAAGCTCGTAATATCTTCCTTGAAGATCGAGCAATTCATCGTGAGTTCCTCTCTCAACGATTTCTCCATGCTCAAGCACCATAATGGCGTTGGCGTTGCGGACAGTTGAAAGTCTATGCGCAATGATAAACGTGGTTCGATTCTTCATAAGTCTATCCATACCGTGCT
>JAZRCO010000071.1:0-11418 GCA_045659855.1 Eubacteriales bacterium
TCACCCTGTATAGTTTTTGTGGAAAGGACATTTTTTCTGTCTGCATTGATTGTTCAAGTGTGAACGAGAGCAGACCACAGAGTTCAGCTTCATATCGATATGCAATTTTTCACTCGTGAATTTGACCGCTTCGATAATGGCCAGATAGGAATCTCTTTTACAGCAACGGGGGCCACCATTTTTGCCTATCGCATCTAATGCTCTTGCTGTCATTTGGTTGGATAATCCCCAAGCTTCACCTGCCAAAGGAGTGGATTTCAAGGCAATGGAGATAAACATTCCCGTGCTGATGCCTGCACCGCACGCACCCCAAAATCCGCAAGCACCGCCGGGGACTTGCTTTCCCCTTTTCTGCATTTCTCCAAGTGCGGACGTCAGATCAATTTCACCGCCTGCGTTTTTGTAAGCGGTCAGAAGCGCCGAGCCGACCATAGTATGATGCTCGGGGCCGTGCATATGGCAAGACGGCATACTCATCATTTCTTCTAAAACTTCAATTGGATCATCGGATTTGTTGTTCAGACAAATCGCAATAATACCGTCCATTCCGCTTGTATGGCACTCATCGCAGACGAAATGACCATTGACACATTTTGTTTTACTATACTGTTTTTTGTGGCAAAGCACACATTCCATTTCCTCGTCAGCACCAAGGTATTCAAGCGGTGCTTTGCAAATCAAACATTCTTCATTCATATATGTTACCTCGTCAAATTCTTATTTATCGTTGAGCCAATTATATCACATAATCTAACCGAAATCAATGATTTATTTAACCGAATCAAAAATTGAACGATACCCCATAAATTGAACGAAAGGGTGATAAATTGAACGATTTATGTTTTACGGCTAGAAACAAAAAAGATTGCAACTTTAATTACTTTCGCAGAAAGTGTATATCATCAGACACGAAGTGGCTGAATATCATCAATGCGGAGCATTGTATATCATCAAACCGCAAGAAAGGGTATGCACGGCTATGCCGTGATGATATACAGCTCCAAAGGAGCTGATGAGATGCACGCTAAAGCGTGATGATATACCAAACCTGCGGTTTGGATAAAAAAAGTCGTATCAAAATGATACGACTTTTTTGGTCGAGTTGACAGGACTCGAACCTGCGGCATCGTGCTCCCAAAGCACGCGCGCTACCAGCTGCGCCACATCTCGTTATTGATTTTGGTGCTACATTTATATAGCGCGTGCGCACGCGCGCTCCCTGTTGCGACTAAGCGTTTGACGGCGTTGACGGAGCAACTTGTCAAACGGCAAGTCGCTGCCACTCCTTATTCCTCGCTTTATCCGACACTGTCGGCGCTCGGAAACGTCCCCAGCTGCGCCACATCTCGTTGAATTTTATACCAATTTTCAAACTATGAAACATTATATCAAAGAAATAGGGATTTGTCAATCATAAAAATCAAATTCTTCCTATTTGTGTATCACAATTAAATAAAATGTGAATTTTTGTTAACAAACTATCGAATGAATGCTATAATTGTCATATCAATATCTTTGGAGGACATAGTTATGGATAACGATTTGAAAGCAAAAATTATTTTGGTTTTAGTTATGATTCTTTGCGTTGCTATCATTTTTGCGGCATGTGGACTTGTTTTTGAGGCATGTGATGCGTGCGACTGCGGTGGCGGTAGCAGTAGCTCGGGCTCAAAGGTTTGCGGAATTTGCGGTGGAGACGGTGTTTTCCAAAACAAGATTTGTAAATACTGCGGCGGTTGGGGCGAAAGATAAAAATTTGTCCAAGTAAAGTGCGCTAACTAAGTTAGCGCACTTTTAATTTATTATTCGGTTTTTGTTTTCTTCCTCTTGCCGCCCTGTGCGGTGTGGGGGTTCGGCGTTGGCGGAACGGCTTCGTCGTCCGTTACGAGGGGCTCGTTTGGAACCTCCCAATCGAGCGCGTGGAGGGTCGGACCGGGGTTCCTCGGAATGATGAGCTGATTTGCGCTATCGAGCGCGGGATTTATTGGCAATGGTGCGAGTGGCTCGGGAATCGTTACATTTTGGAACATCAGGTCGGGTACTTCCGAGCGTCCCGCTTTGCTTTTTTTATCGTTTTTCATATTTTTCTCCTTATTATTTTTTTCGCACCTTCAATATATATTTTTTCTAAAAATCAAGGCGAATATTCGCCCTTAAAATTGGATATTTTCATTTCAAATGAAGGAAAATAAAAGAAAAGCACCGTTTTAAAACGGTGCTTTTTGCTTTAAAAACAACAAATGAGGATCTATATACGTCTAATCTTTTTATCCTCTCTTGCGGCAAGGTGGTTTTGATATGCGAGGATGATTTCATCGACCTCTTGCTTGCTCTCGGTTGAGAAGATGAAATGCCTATTGCTTATACGCGCGCGCAAAAGCTCGTCCTCGCGGTCCGCCATATAGGTCGGTGCGCTATTATAGATGACGCTTCGGTGCTCGAATTCACGAAGAACGGGGAAGGAAATTCCCATTCGGTCGGTCAAGCTCACCTTGCCCTTTTGGCAGGAGGAGCAGCTTGCGATCTCCTTGGCAACGCATTTTTCAAGGAGCATTAGCGGTATTCTACCGTAGATAAGTGCTGCGGTGTCGCCGCTTATATCTCTAATTTGCGGTAACGTAAGCTCGGGTGAGAGAAGGATGCTTTGAACTCCGAGCTCCTCAAGGCGCGCAACGCTTTCGTTATTGTACACGTTGAATCTAAAATCGCCGTGAACTGAAAGACCGTGCTTTTTTGCCAATTTTAGAGCACCGAGGTTGCCCACAAGCGCATATTTTGCGCCTAGCTCCCTTGCCTTGATGAGCATTTTGCTAACTGTCTCAAGCTCGCTATCGAGAATGACGGGAGGGAGAATCACGCCCTCGCATTCTCCGTTATAGCTTTGGAGGGGAAGGTAAATAACGTCGAAATAGCTTCTTGCGCGCTCGCTGATTTGCTCCGCGGAGTAAAAACGGGCACTTTTAAGATTCCTTTTCTCGCTCTTTGATTTTTTGGGCGAGTATTTATCGAAACCGATTTTGTTTTGGGTATTGCTTGAATCGAGTGCGCATGAGAGCAACTCACACGCCTCGCGCCTAAGGGCATTGAGGGAGCTGACGGGCACGATAATGCCCTCGTCAACGCATGCGGTGTATTCTACAAGCTCAAAATCCGTTGCGCCGAATTTGGTGAGGCACTTGCGAACGCCGTCCTCGGAAAGAGGGGCATTTATTGCGAGCTCGGGCACCTCGCCGTATGCGACCACGGACGTTTCGCCGTGTGTGAGCGAGAGGGATATCGGCTCGCCTTGTCTTACGGTTGCGTGCGCGTTTATCTTGCGCTTAATGGGAGTAACCTCGTCGATTTTTTCGCTCGAATAAAGTGAGAGCTTTGATATTTGCTTTTGCTCGTCGCTTCTTACACCGAGCATACGCGAATCGATTCTTCTTTCGAAATATCCGTCCGTAAAGCCGTCGCGCGAAAAGATCTTTGCGAGCTCGGCAAGCTCGGCTTGGGTTGCGTTTCTACCCTCGTCGAGCAGTGTGCGAAATGCTCTTGTAACACCAAAAACGTATTCGGGCGATTTCATGCGACCCTCGATCTTGAGGGAATGAACTCCGTATTCGATTAGGTCGGTTATGTGATTGGAGAGGGAAAGGTCCTTGAGGGAGAGGGGATACGTCTGCTCGCCGTTTCCGCTTTTGTAGGGGAGGCGGCAGGGCTGCGCACACTCGCCTCGGTTGCCGCTTCGTCCACCGACAAGGGACGAGAAAAGGCACTGTCCCGAATGGCAAACGCAAAGCGCGCCGTGAGTGAACGCCTCTATTTCAATGGGGGAATTCTTGACTAAATACTCCATATCGTCACTCGGAAGCTCTCTTGCGCAAACCATGCGGGAGAAGCCGTGCTCGGCGAGGAGCTGTGCCTGCGCGAGATTGTGTCCCGACATTTGAGTTGACGCATGCAGCTCAAGGGCGGGGAGGTGACGGTGGATCGCCTCGGCACCGCCGAGGTCGGCAACGATGAGCGCATCGGCTCCTGCGAGGTGCACAAATTCGGCGAATCGCAAATAGTCGTCAAGCTCACGGTCGTGAACTAGGGTATTGAGGGTGATATATGCCTTTCTTCCACACGAGTGGAGGAGGTCGATCGCCTCCTTTAGCTCCTCGTTGCTAAAGTTTTTCGCATTGATACGGGCGTTAAAATCCCCGCCGCCGAAATAAACGGCATCCGCACCGCCCGCTATCGCCGCCTTGAGGGAAGCGAGGGACCCCGCGGGGGCGAGCAGCTCGGGTAATTTTTTAGTGCTTTTTGTACCGCTTGTACGGGAAACGATGTTGGCGATATCGATTTTTTCAACCCTTGCGACCTCACGCTCGTTCCGTTGAGGGCGCTTAAAATTCAAAGCCCCGTCATTGCGAGCGGACTTTGAAAAATTACGGCCTGCGCCTTTATTTTTAATGCCTGCTGATGCGGGGCGTTTGGATCTGTTATCTTTCATTGAATACTGTTCCTTAATTAAATATCGTCGAATGAGATCATATCGAACATTGCGCGAACCTTTTTCTTTCTCGCTTTAGCGTGTGGCTTGTCCTCCACGGGGGCTACGGGCTTATCCTCTACGGATGTGGGCTCGTTTTCCTCGGCGAGAATGCGGTCAACTGCATTTTGAACGGGCTTTTCGGACTCCTCTTCGAGCACGGGCTCAATAGCGGAGCTTATTTCGTCGATGGCGATTTGCTCCTCGGCAGGTACCTTGCTTGCCACCGCTTTTGTGTGGTGACCAAGTCCCAACGAAGCGCGGAGCGCTTCGATCTCACGCTTGAGGGATTCTATCTCCTTCTCGTTGAGCTCGTTTGTGAGCGTGAGGCGGTCGATTTGAGAATTCGATGCCTTGATGGTTTTTTGAAGCTCGATCTTTTCCGCGCAATAATCGAGGCAAAGAAGAATTGCCGCGTCGGTGCGAGAGCAGCTTCTGCTATGTAAATGTATTTCTCTTATGCGTCTGTCAACGATACCTACGATGCCGTCAATTTCATCCTTGCTCATTTCGGTAACGATATTGATTTGCGAATTTGCAACCGTGAGAGTGTATTTTTCTTTCATGCGAGCATACCTCCGAATCTATTTTTTAAAAAAGTATTTTTTCTCTTGAAAAAGGTGATATAAAGTAGTATAATAAATATAACTGTATTAATTATAATACATAAAGTTGATTTTGAAAAGAGTTTTAGAACAAATTTTTTATAAAAATATATTTTTTTAGAATATGAGGTTGGTTTTTTGACAAAGTTACTTATAAAGCTGTTCGTTAAGGACAGCGAAAATACTCAAAGCAAGGCGGTTCGCAAGGGCTACGGTACGATGACGAGCGTTGTCGGTATCATAGTCAATCTTCTTTTGTTTATAGGCAAGTTTACCGTTGGAACACTTTTTGGCTCGGTGGCCATCTCCGCCGACGCTATCAACAACCTTTCCGATGCGGGCTCGTCCTTTATCTCGCTCATTAGCTTTAAAATTTCATCAAAGCCCGCCGACCGCGAGCATCCCTACGGTCATGCGAGAATTGAATACATAGCGTCGATGGCGGTCGGTGTTATCATTATTCTCATCGGCTTTGATTCGTTAAAGGAATCCTTTCACAAGATATTCACTCCCGAACCGATGAGCAAGAGCTATCTTGTCTTGGCGGTGCTCGTTTGCTCGATACTTGCAAAGCTTTGGCTTGGCTTCTTCTATAAGAAGATCTCTGTAAGGATCGACTCCGAGATTCTTAGAGCCGCCAGCGCGGATAGCTTTTCCGACGTTCTCTCAACGGGAGCAACACTTATTTCCACACTCGTTTGGATGATGCTTGATCTCAATATCGACGCGTTCGTCGGACTTGTTGTATCGGTGTTCATTCTCGTGGCGGGACTTAAAATACTCAACGAAAACAAGAATATCATTCTCGGAAGCGCGCCTGAGGCGGAAACGGTTGAGGTCATTAAGCAAAAGGCACTTGCTAATGAGAATATCATCGGCATTCACGATCTTATGGTCCACACCTACGGTGCAGGGGTCACCATTGCGAGCTTTCACGCCGAGGTTGACGGCAAGGGCGACTTTTTCGCACTCCACGACGTTATCGACAATATCGAAAAGCAGCTTTTTGCTGAGGACAATATCGTTTGCACCATACATATGGACCCCATCGTTACCGACGATGAGAAAATCAACAAGCTCCGCGCGACAGTGGAGGGCGTTGTGAGCAAGATCGGTGAGAATTTGCGCATCCACGATTTCCGCTGTGTTTCGGGACCCACGCACACCAATTTGATCTTCGATATCGAGATCCCCTTTGAGGAAAAGAGGAGCAATAAGGATATTGTTTCCCTTGTTGAAAACAATATCAAGGCAATCGATGCAACCTATTTTGCGGTGATAAACGTTGATAGAGTTTAATTTATTTATTGATACATAGGGACGTCCTTGACGTCAAATATTATAAAAGGAGGAAGAGATATGGCTACACAGATTGGTTTGGATTTGGGCTCGGCTAACACGCTCATGTATCTAAAGGGCACAGGAATAATTCTTTCCACGCCAACCGTTATTTCAATAGACAAAAACACGGGCAAGGATCTGTGCTTTGGCATGCAGGCAAAGAAGATGCTTGGTAAAACGCCCGATAATATCAAGGTATCCCGCCCCGTTAGAGAGGGAGTTATCTTCGATATGGACGATACTACACTCTTTGTTTCCCGTCTTCTTGAAAAGATGGAGCTCGTATCCTTCTTCTCCCGTCCCGATGCCTACGTTTGCGTGCCCACCAAGTGCACCGAGGTGGAGCGCCGCGCCGTTCAGGAGGCGGTGTATCAGTCGGGAACGAAAAACGTTAACCTCGTTAGCGAATCCTTGGCGGCGGCAGTTGGCGCAGGACTCAAGGTTTTGAGTGCCAAGGGACGAATGATAGTTGATATCGGCGAGGGAACGACCGAAACTGCAGTTATAAGTCTTGGCGAGATAGTTGTTGCACGGTCACAAAAGATCGCGGGCGCAAGTCTTGACAAGGCGATTATGAATTATTTCAACAACGACCGTCGAATCGAGATCGGCGAGCTGAGTGCTGAGCGACTTAAGATCAAGCTCGGTGCGGCGCGCGCGGGAATGGATCGCGGCGAGCAACCGATATTCGGAAGAAACCTCAACACGGGCATGGCGATTGCCACGACCGCAACGAGCAAGGAGATACATTACGCAATCAAGCCCGTGCTCTCCTCGATCGCTCAACAAATTCGCTTTACGCTTGAGCTCACTCCCCCCGAGCTTACAAGCGACGTTTGCAATAACGGAATCGTGCTCACGGGAGGTGGAGCGCTTCTCCCCGGAATTGCCGAATACATAAGCAATGAGCTTCGCATCAAGGTTGCCGTTGCGCCGAAGCCGCTTGAGAGCGTTTGCATGGGTGTTGGCAAGATGCTTGACAGTGACGGAAGTCTTAATAGAATGCTTTATAAAGATTAATATTTTGAGAAAGGGAATAAATATATGGTATTTTCGTCAAACGAATTCTTATTTTTCTATTTACCCCTTTCTCTTATTTTATACTTTGCAGTACCGCTTAAATATCGAAATCTTGCGCTCTTTCTTGTGAGTCTTGTGTTTTACGGTTGGGAAAGGCCGATATATCTTTTGATAATGCTTTTCATTATATCCGTTAACTATCTTTTTGGTTACCTTATCGACCGAGAGGGCGAGGACGGAGCAAGGCGCAAGGGATTACTTGTAATCGCCATTGCGATAAATCTCGCAACACTCGGCTTTTTCAAGTACGCAGATTTTGTGCTTGAAAATCTCTCTCGCGTGCCGTTCCTTGATTTTATAGAGCCGCTTGGCATCGCTTTGCCCATTGGAATCTCGTTCTACACCTTTCAGTCGATGTCATACACCGTTGACGTGTACCGTCGCACGAGTGCTCCGCAAAAAAGATTTGTGGACTTTGGCGCTTACGTTTCTATGTTTCCGCAGCTCATTGCGGGCCCCATCGTTCGTTACTCCGACGTTGATAGGGAGCTTAACGATAGACGGACCACCCTTGAGGAGAGTGCGGACGGAGCGCGTAGATTTGTCATCGGACTTGCCAAAAAGGTGCTTTTGGCGGATACTGCGGGCGCACTTTGGGAGCAGATCAATGCCATTCCGCGCGAGCAATCGAGCGTGCTTCTTTTGTGGCTTGGCATAATACTTTACTCGTTTCAAATCTACTTTGATTTTTCGGGCTATAGCGATATGGGTATCGGTCTTGGCAAAATACTCGGATTTCATTTCCCCGAAAACTTCAATTACCCATATATATCAAAGAGCATAACCGAATTTTGGCGACGCTGGCACATGACGCTCTCGTCGTGGTTTAAGGAATACGTATATATTCCTCTCGGCGGAAACCGAAGGGGAGAGGGACGGCTCGTCCTCAATCTTCTCGCGGTGTGGCTTTTGACGGGTCTTTGGCACGGAGCTTCGTGGAATTTCGTGATTTGGGGACTTTACTATTTTGTTCTCCTCGTCATTGAAAAGCTCTTTCTTGGCAAGCTCATTGCGAAATTGCCCTCGGCTATTTCGCACGCATATGCTTTGCTCTTTGTCGCTTTGGGATGGCTAATATTCTATTTCAAGCCCGACTTTGGCGGATTTGAGGCGCTCTCCTCGTATTTTGCGGGGATGATGGGACTTTCGGGCATTCCGCTTTACAACGGGGAGCTTGGATATACGGTGGTTAGAAATTTTGTTTTGCTCTTCGTTCTCGCTATTGCGTCAACGCCGTACCCGAAGGAGCTTTTGCTTAGGGTGAAGGGCAAGATCAAGAGCGAAAAAGGAAGAGGTGCGTTTGCGCTCACGTGTGATATTGCGCTCGTTCTTGTGTTCGTTATGTGTATCGTATATATTTCTTCGTCGGACTACCGACCTAACATTTACTTTGAATTTTAAACAAGGGAGGAAAGAATATGGAAAAACTTGAAAAGAAGCTTTTTACAAAGAATGATGCTTCCTTTGTTTGCGCGCACTGTGGCAAGGAGGTAAAGCCGCTTGGATACTCCTCGCGCAACCATTGCCCGTTTTGTCTTTGGTCGCTCCACGTGGACGTGAATCCCGGCGATAGAGAAAATTCGTGCCGTGCTCCAATGGAGCCCATCTTTGCCGAGGTCGATCCCAAAAAAGGATTCATCATCGTGCATAAATGCACCGCGTGCGGTGAGATAAAGCGCAATCGCGCGGCTCACGAGGCGAGCGTTCAGCCCGACAATCGAATGCTCCTCATCAAGCTTACCGCAGGGCAAAGAGGTTGATAAAAAACAAAAAACGGACGAGGTTCTCGTCCGTTTATTTTTTGTTGATTAGAATTCGTAATCGTCGAGGGGAAGGTCGATGTCGGCATTGACCTCGGATTCAACGCTTGCGTCGGGCTCCATATCCTCGGTGATCTCACTTGCGGCATCATCGATTTCCTGCTCGAGTGCATCGCTCTCGACATCATTGATTTCTTGCTCGACTGCATCGGCATGGGGAGTGATCGCTTCTTCAAATGCAAGCTCGCTCGTATCGGGTGCATCATCCTCAAACACGGGTACCTCGGTCACTTCTTTAGTGGGAGCTTCTTTAATCTCTTCGCTTGCCTTGCTTGCGTTTGTCAAACGGCTTTGGAAATCCCAATTTACCTTGCTCTTGGGAGTGAGTGTGGAAAGTGTGCGGTAGAGCTCAAGCTGAACGAATGCACTTGATGCGAGTATAACGAGCATTTGATAGAATCTATGTCCCTCGGTAACAACGTCAAAGGTGAATGCTACCAAGTATGCGCACGATAAGCTAAGACCGCTCATACTCACGAGGAACATCGACATCATGTGCCAACCCGAGTGATATCCAAGGCAAATTCTCTTTGCCTCGAACAGTATATATATAAGGAAGAAAACCGCAAACACAATGGTGAGCTTGTTTTCGATGGAGTTGATGTGGTGGTAGTAGTTTGTACTATTGGCAAGAGCCAACGCAACGGGAAGGGATATGCTAAGGAAAAGTAAAATGAGCTTTGGTATCTTAAAGGAATATCCCGACGGTGAGAAGAGGGAGGCGATGTACAAGCCGAACATCAAGATGCCTGCGCCCGTAACGTAGAGAATCTTGTTGCTGCTTGCGTCCTCGGTGGCAACAAAGCCGAGCACTCCGACAAAGAGAGCGGAGAGACCTGCCAAAATATAATACCATTTGTTTTGTGTGTTGAGAGTGCTTGGAGTTTCGAGCACGTCGAATTCACTCTGAAGAAAAACCGACACAAATGATACTGCTACGCCGATGATGAAGGTGACGGTGAAAGCACCCGTGAGGGGGCTTTTGTTCAAATATCCGTTTTGTGCATCGAAGGAATAGCCGAAGCACAAGAGCAGCATCAGGGTGGCGAGTGCCGTTATGATGTTGATAGTTTTATATACTTTTTTATAAAGTTTGATGGAACTCATTTAAATTCTCCGAGATAAAACAAAGACTAAACGGCCCTTGTGAGCCGCTTGCGGTATAATTATAATCCAAAAATATGAACAAAATGTTAAAAGATTGGACTGTAAATGGTGTTTTTGTGATATTTTTATATGCGATTTTGAATTTTGACCGTTTTTAAGCTCAAAAACGGCTTAAAATTGATAAAAAATAGTCAAAAATGTATAAAATACACAAAAACAAAGTTAAAAAATCGTTAAACTTCTTCAAAAATAACCATAAAAATATATTGAAAAAAGTATTGATTTTGGCACATTTTTGTGATATAATAACTCCGCTTGATATGCGATGAAGCGAGAGGTTGCCGCGAAAGCGGGTAATTTTCGTGGAGTATGTCCGTAAAACGGGCGCAAAAATTCCTAAATCACGTGGGATTTTGCTTTTTCCGGAGTTTGTCGGTCCTAACCCAGACCACAGAGTCCGTTTTTGTAAGGGAAGAGCCAAAACACCCGACACCGTGTTCAAGGAAATGCCCCATCTAAAAACTCGCTCGAATGCGAAAAACGCTACATTTATTATATATGCGCGTGAAAAACGCAATATATAGTGGTTGCGAGCGGATCGAGCAAGAAGGCGAAATCTTAAAAGGAGGCACAAAAAATGGCAGTAAAGGAAAGAATCCGTGTTAGACTCAAGAGCTACGACCACAAGCTTATCGACACAGCGGCTGAAAAGATCGTTGAAGTTGCTAAGAGAAACGGTGCTACAGTATCCGGTCCTATCCCGCTTCCCACAGAGAGAGAGATAATCACAATTCTCCGTGCGGTACACAAGTACAAGGATAGCCGTGAACAGTTTGAGCTCAGAACACACAAGAGACTCATTGATATTCTCAAGCCCTCTGCAAAGGTTGCAGAAGCTCTTATGAATATTGAATTGCCCGCAGGCGTTGAGATCGAAGTTAAGGTT
>JAZRCO010000072.1:0-4448 GCA_045659855.1 Eubacteriales bacterium
GCGAGGGCGGCTTGAAGTTCTAATCAACCGGTTTGTACACTGTTCAAAACAATTATTATTATTTGAACATCAGAAAGAGGAAAATAACATGGCTAACAAAATCAATCCCGCAGAGCTTGATCTTAGAGAACAGCTCGTTGCGTTGAACCGTGTTTCCAAGACCGTTAAAGGTGGACGTATTGCTCGTTTTGCAGCACTTATGGTTGTAGGTGACGAAAACGGACACGTAGGTGTTGGACTTGGTAAGGCAGCTGAAGTACCCGAAGCAATCCGCAAGGGTATTGAAGATGCAAAGAAAAATATGATCGAAGTTTCCCTTAAGGGTACTACAATTCCCCACGAGATTACAGGTGTATTTGGCGCAGGTAAGGTGCTTCTTAAGCCCGCTGCACCCGGTACAGGTATTATCGCAGGTGGTAACGTAAGAATGGTACTTGAGCTTGCAGGTATTAACAACATCCGTGCTAAGTGCTTGCGCTCAAATAATCCCACAAACGTTGTAAAGGCTACTATGGAAGGTCTTAAGGCACTCCGTACAGCTGAAGAAGTAGCGAAGACTCGCGAAATCAGCGTTGAACAGGTTGAAGGCTAAGGAGGAGTAGAGAAATGAAAAAAGTAACACTCGTAAAAAGCCTTATCGGAGCACTCCCCAACCAGAAGGCTACAGCAGAGTCTCTTGGTCTCCGCAAGATCGGTAATTTCATCGTTCACGAAGACAACGCTGTATTGGCTGGTAAGATCAAAGTGATTTCCCACCTTGTTAAAGTTGAAAACGTATAAGGAGGAAACAAAAGATGAAACTTCATACACTTTCACCCGCTGAAGGCTCCACAAAGAGCAACTTCAGAAAAGGTCGTGGTCCCGCTTCCGGTAACGGTAAGACAGCAGGTAAGGGCCACAAGGGTCAGAACGCTCGTTCAGGCGGCGGTGTAAGACCCGGTTTTGAAGGCGGTCAGATCCCGCTTTACAGAAAGCTTCCCAAGAGAGGCTTCCACAACAAGTTTGCTACTAACTACGTTATCGTTAACGTTAGCGCACTCAACGTATTTGAGGACGGCGCAGTAGTAACAATTGATGCACTCCTTGAAAAGAGAATCATCCGCAAGACACTTGACGGTGTTAAGGTTCTCGGTAACGGAGAGCTCACAAAGAAATTAACTGTACAGGCAAACGTCTTTTCTGCAACTGCTAAAGAAAAGATAGAGGCAGCAGGCGGAAAGACAGAGGTGGTATAAGATGTTTAAGACACTGAAGAACGCTTGGAAGATTGAAGATCTTCAGAACAAGATCCTCTTCACATTGCTTATTATCCTCTTATATCGTATTGGTTCTGCGATTCCCGTGCCTTACGTATCGCCCGACGTTCTTGCAAGCTTTGATCAGGTATATGGCGGAACAATCTTCGGCTATATTAGCATCCTTTCCGGCGGCGCAATGTCACAGGCGACACTCTTTGCACTTTCAGTACAGCCCTATATCACATCATCCATCATCATTCAGCTCCTTACAGTTGCATTCCCCGAGACACTCGGTAAGCTTGCAAAAGAGGGAGATGAAGGACAGGCAAAGATTAAAAAGTATACTCGTTGGGTAACCATTGGTATCGCACTTGTTACAGCATACGGCTACACAGCACTTCTTGCAAGCAACAAGTGGCTCGAAGATAGCGCTATCCACTGGGGTGGCATGTGGGGTACAGGATTTGACGGTATCGTTAACACACTCGTAATCGTAGCATCCTTCGTAGCTGGTGCGGCTATCATCATGTGGCTTGCAGAGCTTATCGATGCTAAGGGTATCGGTAACGGTATTTCAATGATCTTGTTCTTCAACATCATTTCCCGTGTTCCCAGCCTTCTTTCCGGTATGTGGAACATGGTAGTAACCAACAACAACCTCGTTGTTGGTATCCTTCTCGGCATCCTCTCCGTAGCAATCTCTATCGGTATGGTTCTTCTCGTAGTTTGGGTAACACACTCCGAAAGAAGAATTCCCATCCAGTATGCTAAGAGAGTTGTTGGACGTAAGATGTACGGCGGACAGGGAACACACCTTCCCATTAAGCTTAACATGACAGGCGTTATGCCCATCATCTTCGCAAGCTCAATCGTTTCAGTTCCTGCAACGATTGCAACATTCGTAGGTCAGAACACAGGATTCTACAAGTTCGTTGATAAGTGGCTTGGTCCTCAGTCTTGGATCTACGTAATCCTTTACATTGTATTGATCGTTGCTTTCGCTTACTTCTATATCATGATTTCCTTTAATCCTATCGAAGTAGCAAACAACATCAAGAACAACGGCGGTTCCGTTCCCGGTATTCGTACAGGTAGACCCACCGCTGAATATATTACAAAAATTCTTAACCGTATCACTTTGATAGGCGCATTCTTCCTTATCATCGTTGCAGGTCTTCCCATGGTAGCAAACATCATTTCCGGTGGTACCTTCGCAAGTCTTGCATTTGGTGGTTCCTCATTGCTCATCGTTGTAGGTGTTGCAATCGAAACATTTAGAGATATCGAAGCTCAGATCACAATGCGTAACTACAAAGGATTCCTTGACTAATCTATTTTGACTCAATATTTGACGGAGGAATTCAAATGAATTTGATTTTGATGGGCGCTCCCGGTGCGGGTAAGGGCACACAATCCGAAAGAATATCAGAAAAATGGAATATACCTGCAATCTCAACGGGTGATATTCTTCGTAACGCTATTAAGAGCGAAACGGAGCTCGGCATACTTGCTAAGAGCTATATCGACAAGGGTAACCTTGTTCCCGACGAAGTAGTTATAGGTATAATCAAGGAAACTCTTTCCTCAGATTCTTGTAAGAACGGATTCATCCTCGATGGATTCCCTCGCTCCATTCCTCAGGCCGAGGCGCTTGAAGCAATGGGCGTTCACATCGACTGCGTGCTCTCCTTTGAGATCGCGGACGAGGTGATCGTTAGAAGAATGAGCGGACGCAGAATGTGTTCAGGATGCGGACTCTCATATCACGTTGAACACAAGAAGCCTGAAAAGGAAAATATTTGCGACAAATGCGGCTCGTCGCTCTACATTAGAAGCGACGATGCTGCTGAAACAGTTAAAACAAGACTTGATAACTTCCACGCTCAGACCGAGCCCCTCAAGGCGTTCTACGACGCAAAGGGCTTGCTTAGATGCGTGAACGGTGAAGCGGGTGTTGATGAAACAACCGTGCTCGTGTTTGAAACACTTTCGGGTATTAAAGCATGATTCAAGTCAAAAATTCAGTGCAGCTTAATGCAATGAAAGAGGCAGGACGTATCACGGGCGAGACTTTGCTCGTAGCCCGTGAGCTCGTTCGCCCCGGCATTAGCACAAAGCAGCTCGATGATGCTATTAGAGCTTATATCGAGAAGTGCGGCGCTAAGCCATCTTTCCTTGGCTATCACGGATTTCCCGGATCGGCTTGCATAAGTATTAACGATGAGGTAATTCACGGAATACCTTCCGAAAAGAGATTTTTGGAGGAGGGCGATATCGTGAAGATAGACGTGGGCGCGTTTATTAACGGCTACCACGGAGATAGCGCGAGAACCATTCCTGTAGGAAAGGTAAGCGACGAAGCGCTCCAGCTTATTAAAGCGACAAGGGATAGCTTCTTTGCGGGCGCGCAAATGGCGGTTGCGGGTAATCGCATAGGCGATATCGGCTCCGCAATCTCGGAATCAATTAGACCTTACGGCTACGGCGTCGTGAGAGAGTTCATCGGACACGGAATCGGACGAAACGTCCATGAAGAGCCCGACGTACCGAACTACGGCACCGCAGGACGCGGAGTTCGCCTTTGCAACGGTATGACCATTGCAATTGAGCCCATGATAAACATGGGAACGGAAAAGGTCATCGTGTTGCCTGACGGCTGGACGGTGAAGACCGCGGACGGAAGTCTTTCGGCTCATTATGAAAATACAGTTGCAATAACCCCTGAGGGAATTCAAATTTTAACACTTATTGACAACGATTTTTAAGCAAATATTTTAGGAGGAAAACAGTCTTGGCTAAAGATGATGTAATCGAATTCGAGGGTACAGTCGTTGAGGCACTCCCCAACGCGACCTTCAAGGTTCAGCTTCCCAATGGGCACATAGTAAACGCTCACATTTCCGGAAAGCTTAGAATGAACTATATCAGAATTTTGCCCGGTGACAAGGTAACTATTGAGGTTTCAGTTTATGACCTTAATAAGGGCCGTATCACATGGCGTGCAAAATAATTTTAATCAAAGCTGACGGCAAACGCCGTTGGGTGACTCATAAAACCAATAAAAACCATATAAAGAAAGGAATGGTAGTACAATGAAAGTTAAACCATCCGTAAAGAAGATCTGCGACAAGTGCAAGATCATCAAGAGAAAAGGTAAAATCATGGTAATCTGTGAGAACCCTAAGCATAAACAGAGACAGGGTTAATCAC
>JAZRCO010000073.1:0-9461 GCA_045659855.1 Eubacteriales bacterium
AAAAATCATTGTCAAGCATTTTTTTCATTTTTTTAGAAATTTTTTTATTATAGCGAAAAGCCCGACGATTTTCGTCGGGCTTTGGTTTTAATATGGGTATTTTTCCACCGTTTCACCGCTTTTATACGGCACTTCCATGGATATGCTTGCAACTGACGTTGCATACTTATCAAAGAAATCGTCACTCTTGTCCTCATCAACGTCGATGAGAGTCATGGAACAAACGTACATTACGCACGGAAAAACGAATCGGTCGCTTAGAGGAAAGCTATCTCCAACGTCGAGATGGTATTCTGAAAACTCGGGCTGTTCATCAAACCCCTTAAGCTCTCGGTACATTCTATCGAGCTTGGCAAGATTCGAGCAAACCGAAGCGAGCGCATAGGGCATCTTCATTTCGAGCTCGTGTCTTATGTCCAATCTAACCTCGGATTCATCCATTCTTTCATTCTTCTCTTCAACGTTCTCGATGACATCCGAAACACTTTGTCTTGAATTGACGTTTGTTCTAGTTTCGGGATCCATGCTTGAAGTCATCTTGAGATTTTCAACGTCGTTTTGATCGTCGCTAAGCGATCTTCTTTTAACCTTGCTCGAATAGAAATGCGAAATGTAGATTTCTTTTACGTGGTAATATACCGCATCAAGAATATCTCTGCAATCAAGCATAGGCAAGATTATACAAGCTTGATGTCAAGCACGATAAACTCATCGGGGCAAACGATCTTTGCACCGTAAAGGTGAAGGCCCTTAACCGCATCGGCAAATCTCTTTTCGGGACGGTATGCCTCAACCTCGGAAATCTGCTCCGCAAATGCGATAGCTCTCTTACTACGAACGAAGCACTTATGATTGCCTTCTGTATCGATATGAATGTTATTGGAAACGTACACCTTGCAGCCCACTACGTTACCGAGCAAGCCCGCCTCAAGAGCGCTACTGTTATCAGTGCCGATATCGATCTTCTCTCTTGTAATAGCAGCCGCAACCTCGGGGCTCACCTCAACAACGATATCCTCGGTTGAAACACCCATTCTAATAAGTGAGGTCTTAACGTTGATGATAGCATCAATGACACTGCCTCCCTGACCGATGTTATAGGTCTCGGTGTAATCACTGTCCTTGTAAAGTGAGTAAATGTACTTGTCCGCCTGGTCCGCAAGAGCATTAGCCGCATTTCTCATGGCTTCGTCCATGATCTTGGGATTACACTGAGCTCTATCCACGTCATCGATTTGGAAGTTGAAGTACTTTGCCTGATCGATTTCGAGATAGCAAGCGAAATCGTCGAGTGTTGCAGGACTGTTCATATCGGTATCCTTTGTGTAGTCGGAAACAATAACGTCGCCAACGCCGCAAATCTTCACCTTTGATCCCTTGTTCTTAATATCGCCCTCATATTCTCTGTTGCAGTTAAGAACGCCGATATACTTATTGTGGAGCTTCTTAATAAGATTCTCACTCCATACTGTTGAAATAAAATTTTCAATTGCCATAATGTTTTTTTCCTTTCTTTAATAAAAATATAAATGTAAAATAATTAGTTCCAATGACGCATAGATTCGACTATTTCGTCATAATGCTTTTTAACCTGTGCGGGCGACATTCTCCTAACCTCGGACGGCGAATAGTATTTTTCTCCGTCGCCGTGAGAAATCGCACCCGTGCTCATTTTACGGTTTTGACCGTTTACCTCACCGATCTTGCGTTTTTCAAGCTCTTTTCTTCTTTGGTAGAGTGAATACTGCGCCGAGAGTGATGCTCCCGCTCGTACCTTTTCCCAAACCTCCTGCGGAATATCCTCCATCGCCACGTCGGGAAAATACTCCTCGAACTGTGCAAGCTCGGCGTTCATTCGCTTGTTTACCCTGTCAAGAAGCTCTCGCTCCTCGAGCTGCATTCGAAGCTTGTCAATTTCCGCCTTGAGTGCCGACACCTCGTCACTTGCTTCGGTATTATCCTCCTCAATCAAGTCGTCATTCGCCTCAATCTCCTGCTCTGTGGGCTCTAACACCTCGGCATCAGTAGCTTGAATCTCATCTAAAGCGATGCTTTCGTGCTCATTCATTTGCTCCACCTCCCAAAAGTTTTTGAGTGTTTCCAACGTAGTCCTCGGGGATATTGCTAAGATACTGTTCAAGTGTAATGTGACCGTTCTCAAGCAGCTTGTCGAGAATGGATATCTTGATCGCAGAATTGTAGGTGCTCGCATCCACCACCTCCACAAACGCCTTGAATGTGAGTCCTGCGTTCTTACCAAGACCAAGCGCCTCGGAGCAGTATTTTCCGTCGGCATCGAGCATCGGCACAAGTCTATCCTCGGCATAATATGCCAAGATCATGTCCGCCCAAATATTGGCAAGATCCTCTATGCACTGATAGAGTGCCGCTCTAACGAGCTTGAGGGGAACCCTTGAGGACTCCTGAATCGCAAGTATCGCACTCGTGTTTTGAGGAGTCACGTTGCCAAGAGCGGTTTCGGTCGCATTGCTTAGCTCCTTGGTAGTATTGATAACGTTGGTAAGAAAATCAAGATATTTATCCTGAAGCTTCCCAACTCCAAGCACAGCCACAGCATCGGAAACGTTAACGCCTCCCTGTGCGGCAATCGCCTCACCGACCTCGTTGCTCCATTCGGGAATTCTCGTCTTGTCGTAGATGACCTTGGAAAAAGCGGTGTCGCTCATGTGCTTCATCACCATCGCATAGGCGCGGTTGATGTACTTTTGATTGGGCACCATACCCGAAACAACGCTCGTTCCGTGAAAACTGTTTTTGGTCGGGAACCAGTTGAAATACGCTACCGGATAAAGCGTGCACGGCGTTTTAGCTCTCGCAATAACGCAATTTCTCGTGCTCTTCTCAAAGCACACCTTGCCGTCCTCGCGCCAAAACTTAATGAGGTAGGTCGCCTTCTCCTCGTCCTCACCCGAAAGCTCAAAGGAAGAGTAATCTCCGCCATGCTCACCCTCGTCGGCATCGTCGGAAACAATTTTTGATAGCTCAAGCGCCGTGGCACCGTTTGACTTTGCCTCGCGCTTAAGAGATGCAACGCTCGCTCTTCCGCAAAGGATAACGTATTCCTGCGATTGAATATCGCGCTTGTTAACATCGGCAACAAAGAGGTTAACGCTGTCGATAACCTCCGTGGCAATATCGCCCTCATAGACTCCGTCGCCAACGTCGTCGGCTCTCCAATAGGTATAGAGAACGCCATCCCCCGAAATTGCCGCGTTCGTTGTGAGCTCGTAAAGCTTGGGAGTCATCTTGTCCCTCTCCCAACGGTATCGCGCGTTGGCGTTGAGGATGTCACTTATCCTCCTTGCGCTCTCCCCGTCCCCCTCGGAGCAATAAGGGAGTCTCTCATTCAAATAGCTGATCTTAACGCTCTCGGGAGTGACCGAGCAGGTGAGATAATCCACCACTCGTCTCACAACGTTGAAAATAGGTCGTGGCAACTTTCCCGACGGCACGGCATACCACTGATCCCCACGATAAAACCTCTCGTTTTCACGCAAGGTAGCATAGAGGCCGATTCTTCTTTTGTACTCCTTGCCCGCCTCATACTGAAGCCAGGTCTTACTTAATGAATTTTTCATCTTCTTCCTTTCCTTCTGATTTTTTCACGGACGTCAATCTCCAAAATATCTTTGGAGCACAGTTTTGGGCTTTGCTAATTTGAACGGAAGCTCCTTTTCCTCATCCGCAGGGCACACGCACCTGCTCATAACGGCATATCTAAGCGCCTCAGGCGTGTGGGTGATGGAGTGTGGCTCGCTTGAAGCATCCTCGATGCGATCCTTGTCGCAAAGCAAGGACTGCATAGAGTGGATCAAATTGCCACATCCCCTGCAAATATAGAGCCGTGGCTTTCCGTCCCTTTGTGAAAGATACTCCTTGAGCACTCGCCAACCGGGTACTCTCCGATTATCCGCAGGAAGCATTGACGGCATTGAGCGAACCGATTGCATTATCTCGTAACCGCTCTTGCCGCTATCCTGCCGCCTGTTCCACAAATCGGGAGATGCGACCGCATATTCAAGGCGCGTGCCACCGACAAACGCAACGATTTCTCTTGCCGCCTCACCGAGCGTAAGTCCCTCGCGGCACATTTCCCTTTCCACGTAGAGGTTGCCGCCGTCATCCTGTGCGATAAGCAAAACGGCGAGCATATCGAAGCCATAATCGAACGCAATGAAGCGCTTTACGTTGTTTGGAATAGCAGTAGCATCGATAACGTGATCCTCCTCGTTGAAATCCGAAAAGAACTGCCCCTCAAAGACGTCCCAACGGCCAAGTAGCCACGCATCCCTTAACCTTGTCGGCAATGCCTTCAGCTGCTCGATATACGACGGATCGCTCTGCAGTAGCGCCTCGTTGTCGTAAACGAGCGCGGGAATGAACCGATATTCGAGCGGATCCTCATTGGGTAAGAATCGCCTGTCTATGAACAGTCTTTTCACCCACGAATGACCGACACCGCCCGGATTACACGTTAGATACATCCTCTTTGGAAAGTCGTTTACTCCTCGCAGTGAGGCCTTAAATATAGAAAACTGATATTCGGTCAGCTGCGTTGCCTCGTCTATTGCGATTATGCCATACTCCTGTCCTTGATATCGGTAAACGTCCCTATCACTTGCACAGTATCCGAAAATGATTTTGCTTCCGTTTGGAAACGAAACGGTCTTTTCTCCCTCGCTATAGGTCAAAATATCGCCGTATTCCTTAAGCAAGGGTGAGAGATGATTCGACTTGAGCTCGGCATAGGTCCTTCTTATAAGCAAGCACCGAATTCCCGCATAATTTAAGCACAAGCCAACGAGCTTGCGCCTGAGCGCCCAGCTTTTCCCCCCTCCGCGCGCTCCGCCGTATGCGGTATATTTGGCTCGGGATGCAAAAAATTCTCTTTGCCTCTCGTTCGGCTTGCCACAAATTCTCACCGTTCTCCTTTTCATTAGCGTCCGTCCTCGCCTATATCATGCTCAAATATCAGCTTGACGTCACCCAACGGTACCGAAGCGCCACCCTCTTTTTTCTCTCCAAAATGAAGACGCTCCTTGATGTAGGTGTTGAGCACGGTCGCATTTTTCTCGGAGTTGAGCGCCTCATCCTCAAATACCGCAAGCATTGCGGAATACTGGTCGGTCCATCCCTCTTCGATAAGCTTGAATGCCGAGATGCCAACGCCAAGACTTCTTGCAAAGCCCGCAACGTTAGGAAATTTCCTTGCGCGCCTTTTGTCCGCACCGCAGTCCGTAGAAATGCGATTGCACTCCTCCACGTATCGCTCCGCTAGCTCCACCAGCTCACCTCTGCGGCAAATCCTCTTTAGCTCAAGCACGGCATTTTTTCTTTTGACATTATCTTTTCATCCTATCATACCTCCCTTCGCCTCGCCGTCCGTGTGAGTGCATTATAGCTCAAAAAAGTTTGCCAAACATTGCCACAGTTTGCCACGCTTTGCCATTTTTGAGGCATTTTTTGAAAAAATCTTGTTTTTTTTCGCAAAATCGTTTATAATTATGTGTGATAATAAGAAAAGGAGGGCAATGATGCTTACCGAAATCAGAAAAATCGAGCAAATCGACGAGAACGAAAAGCAAAAAATAATGCTCTCTCTTTCTCAAAGCGCCAAGGAAAGACTACTTAGAAAAAAGAACGAAAAGCTCCACCTCTCATCCCTTTGCGCACTCGCTATATTAACCGAGGAGCAACGCGCCGACCTCGAATATGCCGAGAGCGGTATGCCGTATTTCAAAACACTCAATATGGATATCTCCATCTCGCACAGTGCCTCCTTCGTTGCCGTTGTAATTTCCGACTCCAAGGAGTGCCGAGTTGGAATCGATATAGAGGAGCCCTCAAGCATCGACGGCTTGCACAAGCGTTTTTTCACCGAAAACGAACGACTCGCTCACGAAAACGGCACCTCCCTTGCGGAGATTTGGACAAAAAAAGAGGCCCTCTTCAAATTCTTGAAGAGCGACTCCACTCCCTTTATTCATCTTGATTCCACCACCCCCGAAAAATACGGAGCTTATTTTTCTACCGTTGCAAAGCCCGAGTACACGCTCACTCTTTGCGCACCAATAATCAGTAAATAACAAAAGGCACCGACTGCAGTCGGTGCCTTCTTTTCATACTTATTTATTTTTCTTCGGTTCCCTCAAGGAAGTAGGATGCCTCCATATCGGCAACGCTGACTGCAAATGCGAGCGGGAACATTTCAAACGCCTTGCTCACGTTGTTCATCTCTTGGGGAGTAACGTCGGAAAAGCCCATGTGATAACGGATCGCAAAAGCCTCGTCACGTGTAAGACGCATAAAGCCCGACACGATGTAAACGCTCTTTTCACCGTGACCGTAGGGGAGCTTGTCGTCGATGGTATAGAACGGTACACTCTTCCAAACTCCGTTTTCTTTAACGTTTCTTGTGCTTTCAACGTAGAAATCTATCTTGCAAAGGTCGTGAAGAAGAGAAACTATCGCAATGCTCTCATCGGTATAGTAATCTATACCGTAAACCTCCTTCATACGGGGGCGCTCCATGATATCCTTAAGACACTCGTAAACGTTAAGACTGTGCTCGCAAAGACCGCCGGGGTATGAACCGTGGAAGCGTGTGGACGCAGGCGCCGAAAAGAAATCACTTGCGCAAAGGTAGTCAAGGAGTCTATCCGCACCCTCTCTTTTAATATTCGCCTTAAATATTTCAATAAATTTTTGCTTGTTTTCAAGAATATTCATTTAAATACCTCTTAAGTTTTATTTCTGAGATTATTATATCATACACCTTTGGTGAAAATCAATATATATCAAAATAGTGATATTAAATACTTACAATTACTTATTTCTTATATTGTGTGCCCAACTTATCGAACTAATCATAAACAAACTTGCACACGCTAACGGATTAAAAATTTGAAAACCACTGAAGATAAATGCTAAAGTAAATTTGATAGAATAAATTCCCAGCATTATAGTTGCCATTAATTCAAAAAAATCTACAAAGGATTCAGAATTTATTTTGTTACTTATAGGCGAGAATAATTTTTTGTTTTTAATTTGAATGAACAAAACTAAAAACACGCCAAAAAATCCAAATACACAAACAATAGGAACAATAACCATTAATTCAGGTTTTTGATTTGATTCAGTAAATAATACAAAAAGTAAATATATGAATACTGAAATACCCATTGGAAGAAAAAAAGATAGCTTTTTATTACCATAGATCTTATTAAGCACATTTTTCATTATATATACCTCTTTTTAGTCTATATAGTAATTGTAGCATAGACACCTAATAATGTCAAGTACGCAAAGCGATATTGAGCCAACGCACAATATTATCGAGCACGGCAGATATAAATCACACCATTTTGTTAATAACATCAATTTTTGATTAATTGGAGAGATGGACGATTCGTGAATCGCCCCTACGATATATAATATTGCTTAGTGTAGGGGCGTTTTTCTTTGTGGCTATTTCGCTAAAGAAAAAAGCGATATAGAAGCAAACTATCTTTTCATACCAAGACTTTTTAGCCGCTTTCTTTGCAAAAAGAGGCGCAAAGAAAGCTATCAAAGAAACGCCGTTTTTTCGCCTACGCGGCGGGCGAACGCTTTTGAAAAAAACGGTGCAAAACAATCCATGGGGGCGGCGCGAACATAGTGCTAACTCCCTGACAAATCCCAATTTACATGATAATATTCCAACAAACAAAAAGCACAGCCACTTTCATAGCTGTGCTTTTAAATCCCCCACCCAACCGTGTGCCAGGAAATATAGAACCCTGTAGTCAGGGCGGTGCCCTATTGCCGTCTTTACTGCTCCCAGCGTCCGTGCACTCTTGTAAGGACAAGTCAACTTAGAAGAGAACGGGAGGTCTGCAAACCAACGTCAAATTTGTTTCGGGCTCCTTTAATCAAGTGTAGGTTCAATCGACCAAGCATCACGTGTTGCGCAGGATTTTTTCCCTTTTTAGTGCGAATTATCTCTCCGCGTCGTAATCGATCTCACTTGCAAAAAGATCGTCAAAATAGTCAGCAACCTTGTCAAATTCCTTATCGTCGTCGATAGAAACGAGAGTCTCCTCGCCGTCCTCAACTACGATCTTAAGGATGGTGTACTCGCAAAACTCCTTGTCGGGATCATCCTCAGCAGGAATGAATGCATAGTACTGATTACCGTCGAGCTCGGCAGCGCCGATAAGCTCAAACTCTCTCTCAATGCCTTCTTCGTCAACGAGAGTGAAAAATTCTCTTTCTGTATTGTTAGTTTCCATAATAATTATCTCCTTTATTATTGTGTTATTATTTTACCCGATTTATGCGAATTTGTCAATAGATTAATAATCAAAATCCAAAATAAGCGACAGTATCATATTGCTCACTTGAAATCCGCGCTCGTTGAGAGCGAATCTATCTCCCTTTTCGGAAATGAAGGAAAGCTTTTCTCTTTCACTTAGTTTTTTACCGTATTTTTCATCAAAATCGATGCCAAAGCGAGCGAAAAATTCGGATTTTGAGATGCCCTCGCGCATGCGAAGACCGAGCATGATAAATTCAGCTTCTCTTTCCTTTGACTCAATTTTACTTCCGCCTGCATAATATTTTCCGTCAAGATAAGCGGATAAATCGCAGGTATTTTCACTTCTTTCACCCATAAAATCGGAGTGCGCAGCAAGTCCCAAGCCGAGATACTCTTCAAGGCGCCAATATTTTGAATTGTGCCTTGCCTCCTTGCCCTCCTTGGCGAAATTGCTTATCTCGTAATGAATGTATCCCGCATCTCGCATGCGTTGATTGATGAGCGAGAACATGTCCGCCACCTCATCGCCGTCCGCCATATCATACCTGTCTTGCATTTTGTGAAGCGGTGTTCCCTCCTCAAGCTGCAAGGAATAGATGGAAATATGCTCCGCGCCGAGTCCTATAAACTCATCAAGCGAAATCTCAAGCGTTTTTAGAGTCTGCGACGGAATTCCAAACATAAGGTCAACGCTTATATTTTCGAACCCCGCCTCGCGTGCGTCCGCAAGGGTGCGCCTTGCCTCCTCAAAGGTGTGGCGCCTTCCTATGAGCTTAAGCTCCGTATCGATAGCACTTTGAATGCCGAGTGACAGTCTATTTACGCCAAGCTCCCTCAGGGCGGAAAAATATACCCTTCCATCCTCAAGATGAGTCATTGGATTGCACTCAAGCGTTATCTCCGCGTCCTTTTCAAGCACGAAATTATCCCTCACCGAGTCAACTATCTTGCCAATTTGCTCACTGCTTAATAGCGAGGGCGTGCCACCGCCGAAATAAACGGTGTCAACGAGATATTCCTTTGTTGCGCGCGCCTTTAGTTCTTGCAGAAGCGCCTCAACATAGCGCTCGCGCTCGTCTTCATCCCTGCTCACAAAGGAGCAAAAGTCACAATATAGGCACTTCGTCCTGCAAAACGGAATATG
>JAZRCO010000074.1:0-13293 GCA_045659855.1 Eubacteriales bacterium
CCCCTTCCCCTCCTATCCCGACGGATACGCAATTGAGCGCGGAGAGAGGAGCTTTCTCGTTGCTACCGTGCAATATATGCTAAACGAGATTGCAACGGTCTTTCACACCTTCGAGCCCATCGAGATCAACGGATCATTCGATGGGGAGAGCGAGCTTTTGGTAAAGGAATTTCAAAGAAGAAATGGACTTTTGGAAAGCGGCAAGGTCGATAGAGAAACTTGGGATAGAATCGCCCAAGCATACAACCTTTCTTTACATTATCTTGAGCAGTACTAATTAAATAGGCAAAAAACGGTCAAGGATAAGATAGATCGTATTCGCTGCAAAGGAGTCCCGTATGGAAAACAAATTCACAAAAAAAGCCCAAAACGCTCTCGCACTTGCGCTAAACGAGGCACAGAAGCACGGCCACACCTATGTAGGCAGTGAGCACCTTTTGCTCGGTCTTCTCGGAGAGAGCGAAAGCATAGCCGCAAGAATGCTCAAGCGGTGCGGCATCACTTATCAAATCATTAAAAAAGACCTGTTTGAAAACGGTGCCGACAAGGAAAGAACCCTCCTCTCCTTCCGTGATATGACTCCACGCATGCGCAAGATAATCGAGGGGGCTCACCGACTAAGCGAGCGCAATAGGCAAAACTATATCGGAAGCGAGCATCTCCTCTATACGCTCCTTGAGCAAGGCGACTGCTTTGCCGTGAGCATTCTTGAGAAGAACGGAGCTTATATCCAAGAGCTAAAAAACGATATTTTGACATTTATTCAATCTTCGCAAAAGCCGACCGACCAAAGAAAAAAGAGCGATAAGCCCTCCCCTCTTGCAACCTACGGCAAAAGTCTTAACGAGCTTGCGAAAAAGGGGCGGATTGATCCCATTTTTTGTCGCGACAAGGAAACGGAGAGAGTCATACAAATACTCTCACGCCGCACTAAGAACAATCCCTGTCTCATCGGTGACCCCGGTGTTGGCAAGACCGCCGTTGCCGAGGGGCTTGCCCTTAAGATCGTTGAGGGAAGAGTCCCCAAGGCACTGAAAAGCAAGACCATTTATGCGCTCGATATTCCCTCCCTCATTGCAGGTGCGAAATACCGAGGAGAGTTCGAGGAGCGACTTAAGGGCGTTATGAACGAGTGCATGAGCAACACGGATATAATCCTCTTCATCGACGAGATACACACCATAATAGGCGCAGGAAGTGCAGAGGGCGCAATAGATGCCGCCAACATCCTAAAGCCCGCATTGGCGAGGGGTGAAATACAGGTCATAGGCGCTACGACCGTTGAAGAATATCGCAAATACATCGAGCGAGATAGTGCCCTTGAGAGAAGATTTCAACCCATAAGAGTAAACGAGCCAAGTATATCCGAGGCGAGGGAGATACTTTGCGGACTGCGTCCCCGTTACGAGGAGCATCACAAAATAAGAATAACCAACGAGGCAATCGATGCCGCCATTGAGCTTTCTCAAAGGTATATCAACGATAGATTTCTGCCCGACAAGGCAATCGACATCATTGACGAGGCGGCATCCCGAGTCAAGCTTTCACTTGAGTGCTCGGGCGTTAGCGATTCGCTTACTCTTGAGAGGCAGGAGCTAGCCGAACGGAAGGAAAAAGCGCTGATAGATAGGAATTTTGCCCTTGCCACGCTTATCAGAGAAAAGGAGCTCGAGCTAAATCAACGCGCCATGGATGACGCCCACGAGGAAAATATGGTCGAATGTGCCGTGACCTACGAGGACGTGGCAAGCGTTGTCAAGGATTGGACGGGTATCCCGGTTGAAAGCTTGGGGGAGAGCGAGGGTGAGGTGCTTCTTTCCATCGAGGATGAGCTAAAAAAACGGATAATCGGTCAGGACGAGGCGATAAAGCTCATCTCCGAGGCGATTCGAAGGAGTCGGATCGGTCTTAAGCAGGAGAATCAACCGATGGGCTCGTTTATTTTCGTCGGTCCGACGGGAGTCGGCAAGACCGAGCTGTGCCTTTCCCTTGCCGAGCTTCTTTTCGGCTCTAGAAAGTCCCTTGTGCGACTCGATATGTCGGAATATATGGAGAAGCACAGTGTATCGCGCTTGATAGGTGCGCCCCCCGGATACGTCGGCTACGAAAAGGGCGGTGTTCTCACCGAACGGGTAAGGCGGAATCCCTATTCCATAATTCTTTTCGACGAGATAGAAAAGGCGCATCCCGAAATATTCAATATAATGCTCCAAATTCTTGAGGACGGCAATCTTACCGACTCGCACGGACGAAGCATCAGCTTTAAGAATACCCTAATCATCATGACCTCAAATCTCGGCACTAAAAGCTCGGCAAATGCCTCCTCTCTCGGCTTTTTCACGCCCGAGGAAAACGATGAATCACGCTCGCGCGAGCGCAAAAGGACGATCCTCTCCTCCCTTGAGCGCACCTTCAAGCCCGAATTTTTGAACCGAGTTGACGAAATCATCATCTTCAAGACATTATCAAGGGAGTCGCTTTGCAAAATCGCCTGCCAACGCCTAAGAGACCTTGAAAAAAGATTGCGCCGCCTAAATATCGAGGCGCATATATCCCAATCGGTGAGCAAATATATTGCCGATATCTCGTTCGATGAAAAGGCGGGCGCAAGAAAACTCAGGTCAACGGTGCGCCAGCTCATAGAGAATCCCCTATCGAACAAGATCATCGCAGGTGAATATACAAGCGGCGACACGGTGAATATCGACCTTGACTCAAGCAACAAAATAATATTCAAATAAAAAAAGCTCAACCAACGGTTGAGCTTTTTATGTACTTAATTAGTCAAGAAATCCCTTAAGATGTCTTGCACGGCTGGGATGACGAAGCTTGCGGAGCGCCTTTGCCTCGATCTGACGGATACGCTCACGGGTAATATCAAACTCCTTACCAACCTCTTCAAGAGTGCGGCTTCTTCCGTCGTAAAGACCGAAACGAAGCTTAATTACGTGCTCTTCACGGGGAGTAAGTGTATGAAGCTCACGCTCGATAACCTCTCTCAAAATAGTTGCGGATGCAATTTCAGAGGGCTGAGGAGCATCATCATCGGGAATGAAGTCACCAAGGTGGCTATCCTCCTCCTCACCGATGGGTGTTTCAAGAGATACGGGGTCCTGAGCTATCTTCATGATCTCTCTAACCTTATCGGCGGACATGCCCATCTTTTCACCAATTTCTTCAGCGGTAGCTTCTCTTCCGAGCTCCTGAAGCATTTGACGGCTATAACGGGATACCTTGTGGATCGTTTCTACCATGTGAACGGGGATACGGATCGTTCTCGCCTGATCGGCAATAGCTCTCGTGATCGCCTGACGAATCCACCAAGTCGCATATGTGGAGAACTTAAAGCCCTTTTCGTAGTCGAACTTGTCAACTGCCTTCATAAGACCGATATTTCCCTCTTGAATGAGGTCAAGGAAGAACATACCCTTACCAACATAGCGCTTTGCGATACTAACAACAAGACGAAGGTTGGCTTCAACGAGCTTGCTTTTTGCATCCTCGTCGCCCTCTGCCATTCTTTCGGCAAGCTCCTTCTCCTCTTCAGCGGAAAGAAGCGGAACACGGCCTATCTCCTTAAGATACATACGAACGGGGTCGTCGATTTGAACGCCACCCTGCTCGAGGAGCTTTTCCATATTATCGCTCGTGGAGAGCTTTTCAACTTCACTTTCAATTTCGCTTATCTCGGCGCTGGTCATATCCCCGGGAAGCGGAATGCCGTTATCCTCAAGAGATTCGTAAAGCTTATCAAGCGCGTCCATATCGAAGTCCATCTCTTCCATTGCCTCGTCGAGATCGATGGCGGAGAGACCTTCTTTTTTACTCTTTTCTACAAGCTCTTCAATATCAAGCTTCTTATTTGTTTCTTTTTGTGCCTTCATTTTTTTACCTTCTATCTATTTATTTTCTTTCTTTTTTAACTGTTCACGTTTAGCTCGCAGCGTTGCAAACTTGTCACCGCTTTCGAATGAGTCCTTCTTTTCCCTCTCGGCCTTGAGTGCTAAGATGGATGATTTCAACACCTCGGTGCCGTTTTCCGCAAGTGCAAGTCGGTTTTGCCTCATTTTTTCAAGTCTGCCCATCTCCTCGGCGGTAAAATACTGACCGAGCATGGCATATAAAAATTCACCGTTTGACCTTGCAACGTCGAGAATCGCTACAAACACCTTTTTGCCAAATGCCGTAACGAAATCGCTCTCGGTCAATTCAAATTTACCCGAAAGGACTCCCTGACGGTATTCATCGTAAATGAGGAGCAACCCGAGGATATTCTCCTCAAGTGCATTTGCCTGCACGTTCTTTATCGCATCGGGATTGATTCTATCACCGATGTGCTTTATTGACATTTGCGCTTGCTTGCTCTCATTTTGCTTGAACTCCTTGACTCTCTTTTTGATGATGAGATCAACGTTGTTTCGCAAAACGTCCACGGGGAGATCCAAAATCTCGCCCGCTCTTGAAAGAAAGACCTCTCTTTCAACGCTTGAGCTGCTGTCCGCAATGATTTCGCATATTGCCTTTGATGCCTTTATCTTGTCGCTTGGAATTTGAAGATCGAGTCCTGCGAGTGCGCGAGAAACCTTGAAATCAAATCCCGTACTGCTCTCACCAAGCAATGCCTTAAAGCGCTCGGCACCGAATTTTCTTATGTATTCATCGGGGTCCTTTGCGCCGTTCAGCTTAAGAATGCGCACCTCAAGTCCGACCTCGCCGAGTATTTGTATAGCCCTGTCCGTAGCCCTTTGACCGGCATCGTCGGAATCGTATAGCAAAATTACCTTTTTGGTATATTTAGTGAGCATTCTCGCTTGCTCGGCGGTGAGCGCCGTACCGAGCGTTGCCACCGCATTTTCAACACCTGCGGCGTGGAGCGCAATAACGTCCATATAGCCCTCGCAAAGGATTATTTGCTCGGAGCAATGGTTTTTAGCGTAGTTTAGAGCAAATAAATTCTTGCTCTTCTTAAATCCCGGTGTGTCCGAGGAGTTAAGATATTTCGGCTTTGAGTCGTCCATGACTCGTCCGCCAAAGGCGATAACGTTACCCGTAACGTCAATGATTGGAAAGATAACTCTATTTCTAAAATAGTCGTAAAGATTACCCTTTTGACTCTTTCCGCAAAGGAATCCATCGATAAGCTCCTGCTCTGAAAAGCCGAGCTTTTTCATATGGTTTGTGAGCTCAAAGAAATTGTTTGGAGCAAAACCAAGACCGAATCTCTTGATTATCACGGGGCTCAGCTTTCGCTTGCCCGCAAGATATTGCATTGCCTCGCGCCCAACGTTTGCGTCAAATAGGTTTTCGCGGAAGAATTTTGCCGCGGCGAGATTCATCTCGTAAACACGCTTTCGACTCATTCCCATATTGCCAAGCTCGTTTTTGTCCTGCGGAATAACAATTCCTGCGCGATTTGCCAAAAATTCAACTGCGGAGGGATAATCGAGATTCTCAGCCCTCATCACAAAGGATATCGAATCTCCGCCTGCACCGCATCCAAAGCAATAAAAGCTATTGCTCTTTGAGAACACGGTAAACGACGGTGTCCTCTCGCTGTGGAACGGACAAAGACCGTTCATATTAGAGCCAGCGCGCTTTAGGGTAACGTACGATCCTATAAGATCGGAAATATCCGTTCTTGCAACGATCTCTTCAATTATTTCTCTTGGAATAAGCACGATCTTCCTCCTTTCTGCGATATCTTTCATTGTCTTTTGCTAACATTTATTAATATACGGAAAAAAATTCGAAAATACTCTTTTATTTTCAAACTTTTTTTGTTTTTTTGCTGTTTTTTTAATTTTTTGTGTGTTTTTTAGAGTTAGTTTAAGAAAAGAGGTGCCGAGTGCGCTCGCGACGGAAACCGCAAAAACTAGACTTCACTCGTTTCGGGGAACCCCTACGCCGCGCAGGCGCCACTTCTCATGGAGAGCCACTTTTAAAAAAGTGGACAAAACAACCTTTTGGTCAGCGCGAACAAAGTGAGTGATAAATCAAAATTTAAAAGGGCACCTTTTGGTGCCCTTTATTCATTTAGCGTCAAAGCGCTCGCCAATGCGTTCAGCTTCGGTCTTTCCCGAGCTTATCTCAACGATTCTTCTCGTTATTTCATCGGCAAATTTATCCCTTACCGCAAAGGTGAGCTTAACCGAATCGGAAAAATCCGTTCCGTCGATTATCGCGTCGCATCTTTCAAGCTCAAAGCTGATCTTTTGATAGTCCGAATAGGATGCAGTAACCTTAAAAACAACGTAATTCTCAAACTGAACGATTCCCGCCGCTTCAACAGCCATCTTTGCACCGAGTGAATACGCGTGAGCAAGTCCGCCCGTGCCGAGCAATGTGCCACCGAAATAGCGAGTTACAACAACGCAAACATCGTCAACTCCACTCTTAACAAGCATATCGAGTATGGGCTTGCCCGCAGTTCCCTGTGGCTCACCGTCGTCGGAGTATCTGCAAAGGATACCGCCCTTCATAACGTAGCCATAGCAGTTGTGGGTTGCATCCTTGTGCTTTTCCTTTATCTCTCTAACAAAGGTATTTGCGTCCTCCTCGCTATCAACGTGATTACAGTAGCCGATAAACACCGACTTTTTCTCTTCAAAGCGAGCTTCACCGTAGCCGCGAACTGTTATATATACTTTTTCATTCTCTGCCATAAGTGTAGCTCCTGTTTATTAATATTCCTCAACCTCTTGAGGCCTGTCAATATCGTACTTTTTGAGCATTCCGCGCACCTTTTGGTCAACGGTAGCAACAACTGTTACGCCCTCGTAGCCGTATTCCACGCTCTCGACGGTTGCATTCTTATAGAGAACGTTGAGCGCCGACTGCTCGGCATTGGGAATTACAAAGGTAACTTTTCTTTTGCCCGCATGAATAATTTGCTCGATCCTTTCAAGCAAGGTGCCGATTCCCTCTCCGCTCTTTGCGGAAATTGCGCAAACCACATGGTTAGGATCTTCATTATTCGCTATATAGGAGGGCAATTCGGCTGAGATACCGAGATCGCACTTGTTATAGACGTAGATAGTGGGCTTACCCGCCGCGCCAAGCTCGGCAAGAAGTGACTCCGTAACGTCGAGCTGTGCCTTTGCCTCATCGTCGTGCGCGTCGATCACTATCATCAAAATATCGGCATAAACCGCCTCGTCAAGCGTGGATTTGAACGCTTTTACAAGATGGTGGGGCAATTTTCTAATAAATCCTACGGTGTCGGTGAGAAGCACCGTTTCACCGCAAGGTAATTTGAGCTTTCTAGTTGTTGGGTCAAGCGTAGCAAAGAGCTTGTTCTCCGCCAATATTCCCGCATCGGTGAGCGTATTGAGAAGCGTGGACTTACCCGCATTGGTGTATCCTACTATCGCAATTTGCGGCACCTGACTTCTATCACGGCTCGCACGCATCGTTTTTCTTGTTTTTTCAAGAGCGTCAAGCTCCTCCTCAAGCGCATTTATTCTACGCTTCATATGACGGCGATCGCTCTCAAGCTTGGTTTCACCGGGACCTCTGGTACCGATACCGCCACCAAGACGGGAAAGCTCCGTGCCCTTGCCGATAAGTCGGGGGGCAGTATATTTAAGTTGAGCAAGCTCGACCTGCAATTTACCCTCACCCGTGGTCGCGTGGAGAGCAAAGATGTCGAGAATGAGCATTGAACGGTCAATAACACTCACGCCCTCGCCAATATCGTCCTCAAGGTTTCGTATTTGTGATGGGGAAAGCTCCGCATCAAAGATAACGAGTTTGATTCCATTATTCTTACAAAGGTTGGAGAGCTCCTCTACCTTACCCTTACCAATGAGTGTACGGGGATCGGGAGTATCCTTGCTTTGCACTAAACGGGCAATTTCCTCTCCGCCCGCCGTGTCGAGAAGTCTTGCGAGCTCGTCGAGCTCTTTTTCGACCTCTTGCGCGTCGCTCTCTCTCGTGATGATTCCCACGAGGACCGCTTTTGATATATAATCCTTAGAATCCTTATTAAAATTTACTTGCATAAATATTCACCTCCAAATCTTTTTACCATAGATGCTTGGGGGTCTTTGATGCTTGGAAAGGAAGAATCCATAAACACAACGTTTCCCTCCTCGCTCTCATCCCTTAAAAGTCCTGCGTTTTCAAGGCGTCTTCTCGTTTCCTTGGCAGTGCCAAGACTACCGTCGAAAATGAGAACGTCATCTCCTAAAATCCTTGAAATTGCATCACGCACCAAGGGATAGTGTGTGCAACCTAGCACAACGGCATTCAGCTTTTCCTCCTTGAGGGGAGCTAAAAGCTCGGAAAGAAAGCTCTCAAGCCCCTCACCGCTTATTTCGCCACGTTCAACAAATTCCACAAGTCCGGGGCACGCAAAGGGTATCACCCTTGCGCTACCTTCAAATCTACCGAGCAAGGAAGCAAACTTCTCCTCCTTAAGAGTCAGAGGGGTTGCAAGAACTGCAACCGTTGGGTGCTCCATGCAAAGCGCCGCGGGCTTTAGCGCGGGCTCAACACCGATAATGATATCATCGGGATACTTCGCTCTTAGCTCGGCTGCGGCAACGCTCGTCGCCGTGTTGCAGGCGATAACGAACGCCTTGATGCCCTCGCCCTTCAGTCCTTCATAGACCGAGCTTGTGAGCTCCCTTACCCTTTGCGCGCTCTTTACACCGTAAGGAGCGTTTGCAGTATCGCCGTAATATATGAAATTTTCACTTGGAAGGAGCTTGCACAGCTCCTTTAAGACGCTTATACCGCCAAGTCCCGAATCAAAGACCGCTATTGGTAAGCCCGACTTACTCATAAAACACCTCAAAAAACACAATAAGGGCAAGTATGCGCTAAAACGCATAGCTTGCCCGTAGTTGCGAATGTACTAAATTGTATAAATTCCGAATTATCTTGCGCTAGCCTGCAATCTCTTCTTGAACTTATCAACTCTACCACCAGCGTCAACAAATTTCTGCTTACCGGTAAAGAAAGGATGACATTTAGAGCAAATTTCAACTCTTACTTCTCCGCCCTTTGTGGACTTTGTTGTAACTGTCTCACCACAAGCACACTTAATTGTAACTTCTTCATACTTAGGATGGATACCTGTCTTCATTTTATTTACACCTCACTTTTTAGCAAAATTCTTCACATTGCATATGATTATAACACAAATAAACACATTTTGCAATAGTTTTTTTGAATTTTTTTAAATTTTATTTTCAATCTCGGCTCGCAAATCGGAAATGATCTTTTTTTCAAGTCTTGAGATGTATGATTGGGATATTCCTAGGCGGTCGGCAACGTCCTTTTGCGTCATTTCCTTGTTGCCGAAAAGACCGTATCGCATCTCGATTATCAGTCTTTCCCGTTCGCCGAGGCGCTCGACTGCTTCTCTTATCACTCTTCTCTCCTCCTCTTGCTCAAGCTCGTAGGAAACGGTATCCTCCTCGTTGCCGAGAACGTCCGAGAGCAAGAGCTCGTTGCCGTCCCAATCCACGTTGAGCGGCTCGTCGATGGATACGTCCCCTCTCGACTGAGAATTCTTCCTTATATACATAAGTATCTCGTTCTCGATGCACCTTGAGGAATATGTGGCAAGACGAATATTTTTGTCGGCTCGAAACGTGTTTATTGCCTTGATAAGACCGATAGTGCCGATGGATACGAGATCCTCGATGCCGATTCCTGTGCTTTCAAATTTTTTCGCTATGTAAACGACGAGTCGGAGATTGTGCTCGATGAGAGTATCCCTCGCGTCAGGATCAATGCCGAGATTGGAAATGCACTCCGCCTCCTCCTCCTTGCTCAGCGGTGGAGGTAGCATATCGGGGCCGTTCACGTAATAAACGCTATTTTGCGCACCGCGCGCCAATATTTTGGCAATCAATATATTCCAATTCATCTTAATCCTTTTCAATCCGTCGCAAAAGCAACCAAAAGCTCCCCGCACAAGCGTGCCCCTTCTCTTCAGCTTCAAAATATTCTCCTCCGTCAAATAATACATTCGCTTGATATTATGGCACCGTAGCCGCTAAGATCCTTTCCGCCAACGAACGCCACGTAGATATCAAGCTCTTTTTTTCTCTTTTCACAAATCAATATCGCCCCATCGGGCTTGATGGCAGGCAACAATGCTTCCCCACTCACCGTTTTGCTCGGTATGAGGCGCATCCTCATTGCAACTCCCATCGGCATATCCTCAATGCCCCTGCCACGAGCCAAGCAGGAGTACATATCAAGCGGCAAAATCGGCTTGCACTCCTCCAAGGCGACAAAGGCAACACCCTTGCCGCTTATCGGCTCACAAACGAGATTTCCGCTATCTAAAAGAGTGCTAAGGCGCACAGTACCTCCGCCCATCTCAAGCATGAGATATGCCTCCTCCTTGCCCCTTGAGGTGCGGAAGAGTCTTCCGCCTCTCACGGTAATCATTGCGCTTAAAATGGCAAGCAGGGCGAATATCCACACCTCAAGCCCCTCCTTTATAATGCCGTCCTCAACCAATAGGTCAAGTCGGTTCAAAAGGTTGAAGATCACGGTCATAAATCCGCCGAGCAGCGAGGACGCGAAAAGATACAGCAGCACCTTCTTTACAAACTCGAAGAATCTTGTTTCGCTCTGTACAAACACCACCGCACACATCAATATCAGTACCAAGATATCAATCACAAGGGCGAGCGCCGCACTCACTTGAACGAACAGTACGGCAACTGAATACACTCCCCCAATCGCCGATGCAATACACGCGCGCAAGGGCGGTAATTTTCTATGTAAAAGCAAGCACGATAGATAGAAGCATAGAAAATCCATGCTGAAATTTATCAAAAACAGTAAATCACCGTATACAGTCATCCCACCACTCCCAAAATTGCTTATTCAATTATAATCCTTGCCTTAAGCAAATATTGTCAAAGCTTGGTAATTTTTTAAAATTGTATTTACTTATTGATATTTTTATGATACAATGTGCTTATCGTTCGATAATTTATGACAAAAGTCAATTTTTATACATATTATATTACTGACAACGTCGTTACTACACGAAAGGAGATCAGCAATGCAATTAAAGGTTGTAAAATTCGGTGGCTCTTCCCTTGCCGATGCCGAGCATTTCAAACAGGTCGCAAGCATAATCAAATCGGATCCCTCCCGTCGATACGTAATCGCATCCGCACCCGGAAAGCGAGACGGCGACGATGTAAAGGTTACCGATATGCTCTACAAGTGCTACGGTATGATCCGCAACCGCGAGGACATAAACGATTACTATAAGAAAATAGTTGATAGATACGTTGGTATTATCAACGGTCTTGGAATAGATTTCGATATCACGGGCGAGCTTGAATACATAAAGAACGCCATGATGTCACGCTCGGGCCGTGACTATGCCGCAAGCCGCGGTGAATACCTCAACAGTCTCATTCTTGCAAAATACCTTGGATTTGATTTCATAGATGCCGAAAACGTTGTTTTCTTTAAGGAGAACAGTAGCTTTGACGAGGAAAAAACGCATATGGCAATGAGAGAGGAGCTTAAAAAGCACGAGAGAGCCGTTATCCCCGGCTTTTACGGCTGCATGCCCAACGGTACCATCAAGACCTTCTCACGAGGCGGCTCGGATATTACGGGCTCGATAGTGGCTCGCGCCGCAGGTGCGTCCCTATACGAAAACTGGACCGACGTTTCGGGCTTCCTTATGGCGGATCCCCGAATCGTGAAGGATCCCCTTCCCATTTCCACGATCACCTACCGTGAGCTTCGAGAGCTCTCCTATATGGGCGCAACGGTGCTCCACGAGGATGCGATCTTCCCCGTTCAAAAGGAAGGCATTGCAATCAATATCAAGAACACCAATCACCCCGAGGATAACGGCACTATGATCGTTCCCACAACCCTCAATTACGATAGCAAGAATATCGTAACGGGTATTGCGGGTAAAAAGGGATTCTCGGTTGTTAATATCGAAAAGAACCAAATGGGTAGCCACTTTGGATTTGCATCAAGAGTTTTCAAATGCCTTGACCACTATAACATCCACTGCGAGCACTTGCCCTCGGGAATTGACACCATGTGCCCCGTTGTTAGCACCGCCGAGCTTGAGGCAGCTATCGAAGAGTTCATCCCCGAGCTCCATAGAATAACCGATGCCGATAACATCTCCGTTGACACAAATCTTGCCTTGATCGCAGTCGTTGGTCGCGGAATGAAGGAGACAAAGGGTACTGCGGCACGCATCTTCTCCGCAATTTCTAATGCCAATGTCAATATTCGCATGATCGACCAGGGCTCAAGCGAGCTTAATATCATCATCGCAGTTTACGAAAGCGACTACGAAAAAACCATTAAAGCCATATACGAAGAGTTTGTGAAATAATGAAGGTAATTAACTATTTTGACTCACCGAATAAGAGACATTGGCTCTCAGCACTCTCAAGCTGCAATTGGGACGCAGGTGCGTTCCTTCATAGCTTAATCAAGGATGATAAGCTGCAATCTTTGGTTGGAGAGGGCGCGCGTGTGCTCCTCTTGACAAACGGTGATGAGCTTGTGTCCTTTTGCACACTTGCTCCAATGGACGACGTTCAGCCCACCGAGCTCTCCCCTTGGATCGGATGGATATACACATTCCCCGAGTATAGAGGCAAGCGCCTTGCAGGCAAGATACTTGCATATGCCGAATCTCTTGCGAAAGCGGACGGCGCAACGCACACCCACATTTCAACCAACCACGTCGGACTTTACGAGAAATACGGATATGAATTTTTCACCGAGGCAAAGGACGTTGAGGGCGAAAGCACAAGGGTCTATAGAAAGAAATTATAATAAAAGCCCCGACGATTCGGGGCTTTGTTGTTGCTGTATATTGGGATTTATCAGTGTGTTCGCGCAGCACCCATCGATTGTTTTGCGTCGCTTTTTCAAAAGCGTCCGCCCTGCGCGTAGCAGCGCGGTTCAAGGGCGCGCAGCCCTTGGCTCGCCGTTTCTTTTTTGCCAAGCTTTTTTCCTTTTCGAATTTGCGAAGCAAATGACTGTCGTAAGACAGGCAAGAAAAGAGGCGCCTGTTTCGCCAAAGAAAAAAGCGTTATAAAAGGCAAACTAACTTTTGTTACCAAGATTTTTTAGCCGCTTTTCTTTGACACAAGAGGCACAAAGAAAAGCTAACAAAAGAAATGCCGAGTGCGCTCACGCCGCGCAGGCGCCACTACTCGTGGAGAGCCACCTTTAAAAAGGTGGACGAAACAATCGCGCGTAGCGAGTGCAATCGCACCGCTAAATCCCAATTTAAAATTCACTCACATACGAATAAAATTAGGTTTT
>JAZRCO010000075.1:0-4856 GCA_045659855.1 Eubacteriales bacterium
AAATGATATGTCTTGGTATAGCAAAAATCACAGTCGAGTCGCTGATTAACGCTAATTTCAGTTGACGTTATTGCGAGAAAGCTCTCGTCAGTCAGCTCGGGATGAGGAACCATGACCTCATGGTCGGTAAACGCGACGATGGAATATCCCATATCGGAATACAGCTTTTTTATCTCTTCGGGAGTCATTTCCCCATCGGAAACACTTGTGTGAACGTGCAAATTCGCCTTATAGAAAATTCCGACGTTGGGCAAAAGATACTTTTTCATAAGGTGGCCCCCTTTTATCTTTATTTTCCTAAAATTACTATCTCGTTGATATTGCCGCCCTCGGGCAAATTAAAGCCGATCTTGACAGAGCTTGCCCTAAAGGTCTTTATAAGCTCCAAATTGAAGCAGCTTGCAGGGTAAATGAATTCGTTGTCGAAATCAACGTAAAAATCCTCGCAAAACTGAGGATAGCGGATGATATTGCCGTTACCGAAATCTATATACTCTATCTCTATGATATACTCGTCGAAGAAGGCACTGTTGTATATCATAATTCCCTTTATCTCGTAAGTATCATCAAAGGTTATCTCTATAGTGGACTCTCCCTCTCCCAAAATGACCTCACGGTCCTTGGAATCGAGATTATAGCAATCCACGATATAGTTATCGAAGGCGTTATCCACGTTTGTAACGTTCTCGCCCACCGCTATTGCCTTTTTAGTTATATCACCGAATCCGCTTATATCCTTTGGAAGATTGAGCACGGAATAGGTCGGCCCGTTACAAAACGGAACGCCGTTTTCATCAAAATACACGTAGTCAAAGGCAAAATATCTTTCGGTATAATCCTTTGAATTCCAATCTCTATTTTGGTGCGCGTGGTAGCCGATCATTAGCTCGTTACCCGAGTAGAAGAAGCAATGATGCCCCGTTCCCGAGGCAAATCCCGACCACTGCTTATATATTTCGGATTCACTATCCTTGCCTCCTGGGTAGCCCATAAGCAGATTAGTCCAAAGCTTACCCTCCTCATAGGGCTTTACGAAATTGCCGAGGGGAGAATCCGAAACTGCATAGCAAACGTTATAGTATTTGTTAAATGCGCCGTTTGCGGAGTAGGTGAGGTAATATTTGCCGTTGCTTTTTATCATGAACGGCGCCTCGGTTATTTGAACCTTGTTGTCACGGTACGTCTCCCATTCGAGAATTTGTTCCTCGCTCTCAGAGTCCAAGGTGCCCGGCTTTACAAGCTCCCTATAGGTTGACCAGTCCGCCTGATACGGAGAGATAAGCTCAACACCGACGATATGCTGTGTTTCCTTGGTGACGGTAAAGTACATATACATCCTTCCGTCATCGTCGCAAAAGACGGTTGCGTCAAGCCCCCTCTTAAGATACTCCGCATTGTGGAGCAAGGGATTGTTCAAGCCGTCGACCTCGTCGTTGACTATTGGCTTATACGGGCCAAGGGGATTATCCGCAGCCACAACGCTGCATTTGCGGACGAGAGTTTCATCCTTTGCGCTGTAATACAAATAATACACGCCGTCAAAGCAATATATTTCGGGTGCAAACACGAGCGCCTGCGTCTTATCCTCCCAACCGCCGTAAATCGAGGGCTTGTAAATATCACGGTATATCTCGTAATTCACAAAATCAGTTGTCACATAGCAATCTACCGTGTTATTATCCCTATCGTTTGTTCCAACGATATAATACGTGCCGTCCTCAACGTAAACGTGGGGATCGGGCAACGGTACGTCCTTTAGCTCGTTGACGTACCACAGGGATTCATTGTATTCAAAGCTCTTGCCGTTGTATGACGAGGAGATGTCGAGATAGTCCTCCCCCTCGGTCAAATGATCCTTCTGCTCGGTCACAGGACATGCCACGAGCACCGAGGAAAGCATGCAAAGGCACAGTAAAATAATTATCTTTTTCATACCGTTTACTTCCAAGCGTTATTTCAAAATTATTTCCTTTACCCTCGAAAGATCCACCTTGGGATTATGCGCGTCGTCCAAAAGTCCGTTTACCTCCTGCTGAACGTCGGTCAGCTGAGTATAGCAAAATCCTTGGAAATTCGCCTCATAAATGCCGTCGATCAATGCTTTTAGGCGCGTAAAGAATTCCTCGTCGTTCTTCGCCGCAGAATTGTAGCCCCAGTTGCCGTCGCCCTGATCCTTTTCAAACATGATTCCGCCAAATTCGGTTAGGAGAACGGGCTGTCCCTCGTAGTCATTGCCAAGGGCAAGTATCTTTCTAAAGGTTTGGAAGCCGCCGTTATAGGTGTCAATATTATATTTATTTTTGAGAATACTGCCGCTGCTTGAATAATCGTGAATAGCCAAAATGTCGCTATCCGACATATTTTCCCAGCCGTCATTGGTAGATACAAGTCTCGAGGAATCGATCGCCTTTGTCAAATGGTAAAGCGATCTTGCAAAGCTTTGCTGCTCCCTGCTCACAAGTACCTTTCTAACGCCCCACGATTCGTTGATGGGAACGTATGTAATCACCGAGGTGAATTTGCTTGCGGTCTTCACGATATCCTGCCACTCGTCACTTATGTAGGATATCTCGTCACGGTTAAAATTATATGCCGAGGGCATCTCGCACCACGTCAAGAGTCCAAGCTCGTCCGCATAGTAATAGTAATAAGGATCCTCAAGCTTTTGATGCTTTCTCGCACCGTTAAAGCCCATATCCTTGATATAAAGCAAATCGTTCTTTATCGCCTCAATGCTTGGAGGAGTCAAGCCCGAATCCTTCCAATAGCCCTGATCCAAAACAAGTCGCTGGTAGAGGGGCTGATTGTTCAAAAGGATAACGCCGTCTTCACTCACGCTTATCTTTCTCATGCCGAATCTTGTGTGGACGGTATCCAAAAGAACGTCGTCCTTATATACGCTTATATCCACGTAGAAGAGATTCGGATATTCGGGTGTCCAATAGGTCACCTCGTCAACATAGTTTATCTCCATCATATTTACGCAGTAGCGTGTGTATTTTCCGTCCGCCGAGAAGAGCTGACGCTTAACGATCTTGCCGCCGTAAGACACCTTCATTTCAATGAGATCCGCAGTGCCGTATCTGAGCTTTATCTCACCGCTAAACGCATTTGCATCGATGTCGGGAGTGATTGAAAAGTCCTCTATCGAATCCTTGCCGACAAAGTCGAGCCAAACGCTTTGCCAAATGCCGCTATTGGGTGTGTACCAGCAGCTGAAGGGATCGTTTATCCACGACTGTTTGCCGCGCGGAATAGTGGGATCGAGCGGATCGTAGCACTTGACTACAATAAAGTTCTCGCCCTCTTTCACAAATTTCGTGATATCCACCGTGAAGGACGAAAATCCGCCTCTATGCGAGGTCGCAAAATGACCGTTAATCCACACAGTCGTAATATAGTCGCTTGCATTAAAGCCCAAAATTACGCTTTTGCCGAGCTTGTCATATACAAAGCTCCTTCTATACCAAAGGGTATCGTGAAATTCCTTTTCACCGATTCCACTCTCCGCATACTGATAAGTAAACGGAACGTTTATTTCCCTTTCAAGCTTAATATTGCCGCCCTGAAGTCCTCTCAATTCGCCGTTTTTCTCATCGTCAAATTCGAATTCCCAAATTCCGTTCAACGGTAACCATTCGTCTCTTCTAAAATGAGGTCTTGGATATTCATCTCTAAATTGTAACATATTTATATCCCCTTTAAAGTGATTTTTTTCATAATAAAATATATTTACATACAGAGTAAATACACTTTACTACACAAAAAATCTTAGCCCAAGCGGTTAAGAGAAGGCATGAAAATCTTCAGCCCTCCCCTAACGCTCAAAAGCTATTTAGCTATTATTTGTTCAATATTTCCTTTGCGTTATACATATCGCTGGAAACGCCCGTGACGTAAGGATTGAGGTTGCGAATCGCATTAACGTCATTCACAGTCCATACCTCAAGCGGAATGCCGTATTCACTCACCAAGTCAACAACGTCCTGTGTTGCCAAGGTGTACCAAATGTCAAAGACAACCTGATTTTGTCCCGTCATCAAATTCATTTGTGCGAACGGAATATTGTTTGCCTTGATCTTGGTTGCATTCGTGTCGGTGATTACCCAAACGAGTCGGGCAGTTGGACAGTTATGCGCGATCTTCGAAAGCGCATCTCCCGAAAATCCAAGCCAAGAAACGCTATCAGTCATACCTGCGTCCGTGACGATATCGATGAGCTTAATCGCCTCTTGCTCGGTCATATTTCCCTTTATCTCGATGTAGGGATGAAGTCCAAGCTCCTTGCAAAGTGCTATAAACTCTGCAAAGGTAGGAATCTTCTCTCCTCTATACGCGCTAAAATCGTTGACCTGATCGTTATCATCGTATGAGAAATCAAATTTTGAAACCTCATCGTAGGTCATTTGACTCAAGTAACCGCTACCGTTTGAGGTACGGTCGATCGTATCGTCGTGAAGCAATACGGGAATGCCGTCCTTTGTAAACTGAACGTCACATTCAACGTACTTAAAGCCCTGATTATAGGACTCGCGATAAGCGGAAAGCGTATTTTCGGGTGCCTTATACCAACCGCGGTGGTTAATGCTCACCATCGGATCCTTCGTTGCTGCATTATTGACCGAGCCGTTATTTGAAACATTGCCCGATGCGTCGCCCGCCTTAACGCCCTCCACTCTAAACATTGAGTGAATGCCCTTAAGCTCCTCATCGGTCAGCTTAAGTGTGGGCTTGCCCGAAGCGTCAAGCTTGCCGACTGTAATAACGAAATATCCTGTAAGATAGGTTGTTGAATATGTCTTTTCGTTGGGATTATCCCAAGAAGTATTCCAACCCGTATCCTTCCAAACACCGTC
>JAZRCO010000076.1:0-8057 GCA_045659855.1 Eubacteriales bacterium
CGTACATTTTCTTTATCCGTCGCCACCTCTTGCTTGATGAGTTCGCCCAGCTGTAGTACCGGCAAAAGTAGCCATCCCCAAATGAAGTTATTGGCTACCCAGTAGGTGCCTTGCTCACCAACCACATTGACCATACGGGCAATCATCACCATATAAGCAACGTTACGAACGAGTGATTCCACGCCTGAAATACCGCCAACCTTGAAAAACTCTTTTGTCCAAATGAAGTTGAGCTTGGCTTTTCCGAAGACCCTGATGCCTTCCCTTGAAAGCAGAACGAGTGATACAACGAGCAAGAGAGCGTTTACGATAATATTGGAATAGCCGATTCCGTTCACACCGAGATTTGCCGACACGGGCAAGGCGGAAACAAGGAAGGTATCGGACACAAGGCACAGCACAAGCTTTGCTCCGGTAAGAGCATAAAGGTATTTACTCTTGTTGACGGTGACCAATGCAACGAGCGCAAACTGTGTAAGTATCGAGAAAATGTTTGCAATACTCTCAATACGTATGTAAGAGGCGGAGGCATCGATAATACTTGTATCGGTAGCCATAAGCCTAAGCATCGGTTCAGCAAAGAGAATCATAACAGCTGAAAGCACCGCATACACACCGAGCGATATCAGCATTCCCGTCCGTACACGGTTTGAAAATTCATCTTTGTCATCTTTGATTTTACCGATGAAATAGAAGAGCGGAAGGATGATTGCCTCGTTGAGTATTTCGTAGAGAAGGTTCACCCACGAAAGCTGACCTGCTATTGAGAATGACCATTCGCCCGGCAACTGACCGAGGAAGAACACCCTCACAGTTGTGTAGATCGTTGGTGCAATTCCAAGGACGAGGAGTGCTGCGAAGAGCTTGTAGTTGATGCGGCTGAGTGACAGTTTAATTTTGGAAAACATATCGGTTTCCCCCTTATTAAATTATTAGCAAAAAGGACAAAAGAAAAAAGCATCCGCACAGAAAGCGCAGACGCCGAAAAAGATGACAATTACCCCATCGGTTGACGGTCTTTTTAAGACGGGTCTGCGACCAAAAGTGCATATTGCCGGAAGTTACCGCAAGTCTGTCAGGTTCGCAGTAAGTTTCCCGATTGCCGAAGCAACCGCTTAAGTCACTATTTACTTGCCTATATTATATCACAGGGCAAAAGAAAAAACAATATTTTTTTGTAAATTTATTCCTTGAACGATTGAACCCTTGAACGATACAAAATCCGCCACTTCAGTCCCCGCGGGGCATAGGATGGCGGATTTATCGTTTTTGTATGAAAAATCGCCCTCAAAACCACTGAAAATAGCGGTTAAAGGGCAAAATAAGGTATTTTCCGTATGGAAAGCAAAATTCCATAGCCGAAATTGTATCGACTATGGAATCTTTTTTGGTTGCGGGGGTGGGATTTTTCATTGCCCGGTCGCGTCGCATAGTCGTCTTGCTTCGCAAATAATTTGCTCGCAACACTCCTTGCTTTGGCTCCTTCACAAAAGAAAAAGGACACATCGTGTCCTTTTTCTTTTGTTCACCCACTCCCTCCGCGGAGGTCGTTCGGCAATTCAAAATTCTCTCTACAATGATAAAACAAAAAGCACACCAAGTGGTGTGCTTTTGTTTTATGGTTGCGGGGGTGGGATTTGAACCTCACGACCTCCGGGTTATGAGCCCGACGAGCTACCAGGCTGCTCTACCCCGCGATATCTGGTAATTAAGGTGGTGCCGGGAACGGGAATCGAACCCGTACGGTGCTCTCGCACCACGGGATTTTAAGTCCCGGGCGTCTGCCAATTTCGCCACCCCGGCGGAATTTGCATCGCCACGATCGTGACCACTCTTAATTGCTTGAATAGTATATCACATAAAAACACTTTTGTCAACACCCTTTTGCGAAAAAATGTTGACTTTTTTTGTCTAAGAGGTTACAATAATAATATATACAGTCAAGCGAGTTGATCTCGTTTTGCGCCAATTCATTACATTATTAATATATTCCGAAAGATTTATTTTATGCGTAAAAAGTTTAACGATATATTGGATCTTGAGCCGACTGTCTTTCAAGAGGACGTTTATCTTTGCAACGGACGGGGTGAGGTAATTACCTCGAGAGCGGTAGAGGTACGAGATCTTAAAAATTTATTTACCATTATTTCCGCGGATGACGTCAAGTTCATAAAAAAGAACATGTCGTTTTCTGGATTTCGTCCCTTATTCGTTGTGGATTCCGCAAGAGGCCCCATAATAGTCGATCTTTCCTTGGCGGCGAAGTTCCGTCTTTTGATAGTGATTTTCCCTCATTTCGATAGGGCGGAGATTTTAGGACTTGTCAAGGGTGCGCTCTCGTTTCGAGTAACTGCATCCGAATCGATCAAAAGGGAGCTCGAATCCCTTGAAGAGCGTGAGCTTAGCGAGGATGCGACAACGTTTGCCGACAGAGTGCTTGCCGTGCGCCGCGCGGGAGAATACTATAGTTGGATATTCAAAACCAATCTTGAGGCGTTTCACGAGATATGCGACATTGCTGAGTCGTTTGGGAGGTTTTACGGCTGTAGGTTTTCGCTTTCATACAACAACGTGCAGGAGAGCATTGAGCCGCGGAACAAATTTTGCTTTGAATCCTGTGCCTTTGCCATGGTGAGTCTCGCTTTTCTTGCGAGAAATTATTCAGCAAACAGGGGAGCGAGCGTTGACGTTCATCTTGATGATATGGGATTTTATTTTGACGTGCGCTTAGATATTGCGGAGCAATACGATGGCGAGCGGCTTGATGCCTGCGCTCCCGAGCTAAAGAATTTGATGGCGCGCGGATATGAAAGCATGTTTGACTGCTTCCATATGCAAAGAGAGGGTACGTTTATCGTGCGAGCACTACTGTGGCTCCGCACGCCCGACAGTGCGGATCTCAAAGAGAAGCACACTAAATTTATATACGATTACGATAATTAATCATAGAAAGGAGAAAATATGCCAAAGCTAAGTAATGCACCTGTCAAGGTACTGCAGGGAATAGGTCCTGCCCGTGCCAAGGCATACGAAAAGCTCGGAATAGATACGGTTTCGGATCTCCTTTACCATTTTCCTCGCTCATACGAGGACAGGGGTAATGTAAAACTCCTGTCGGACTGTGTGTCGGGTGAGAAAGCATCCCTTGTGCTCGTGATAGGCACCGTTCCAAAAAAGACGATGATAAGAAGGGGAATGACGCTTCTCAAATTCACGGCTTTTGACGAAAGCGGAACCTGCGAGATAACCTATTATAACCAAAACTATCTTGCCGACAAATTCCCGCTCGGCTCGACCTTCCGCTTTTACGGTCAGGTCGAAAAGGTAGGAAGACGGTATAAGATGGGCTCTCCCGCTTATGAGATGATGCTCGAGGATGAGGAGCTTCCACCTCTTGTGCCCGTTTATCCGCTCACTGAGGGAATAAGCAAAAACCGAATGGCGACCGACGTAAAGGCAGCTATGAGTGCCTTGCTCCCCGAGCTTGAGGATTATTTACCCGACGAGATAAGAAAAAGATACAAGCTTTGCACGCTTTCCTTTGCGCTCAAGGCGATTCACGATCCTACCGATTACGAATCGGTATCAAGGGCGAAGAAAAGACTAGTTTTCGACGAGTTCTTCACCTTTGCACTCGGTATGGCGCTAAGCGGACAAAAGAGACGCGATAGCGGTGCGCCTAAATGCGAAAATAACGACCTTTCACGGCTTTTGAGTGCGTTCCCTTACGAGCTTACGGGGGATCAAATGAAGGCCATTGAGGATATAAAAAGGGATATGGCGAGGGATATTCCCATGAGCCGTATCATTGTCGGTGACGTTGGATGCGGAAAGACCGTTTGTGCTATGGCGGCTATGCTGATTGCCGTTCAAAGTGGCAGGCAGGCGATCCTTATGGCGCCCACCGAGATACTTGCCCGTCAGCATTACTCCGATATCGCACCGATATTTGAGACGATGGGATACAAAACTCGCTTGCTCGTTGGATCACTCACGGCAGGCGAAAAGAAGAAGATAAGAGCATCCCTTACAGATGAGGATGCCGACAAGCGCTGCGACGTTGTTATAGGCACTCACGCGCTCATTTCCGATAGCGTGGAGTTTTTTGCTTCGGGCGTTCTTGTTACCGACGAGCAGCACCGATTCGGCGTGGCTCAAAGGGCAACTCTTTCAAAGAAGGGAGAGCACGCGCACGTGCTCGTTATGAGTGCCACTCCAATTCCGAGATCCTTGGCTCTTATTATGTACGGCGACCTCGACCTTTCCAAGATAAACGAAATGCCAAAGGGAAGACAAAGGGTTGACACATTTGTGGTCGATGAGGGATATCGTCCCCGCCTCAATGCTTTTATCGAGAAGCAGGTGGCGCTTGGCTCACAGGTGTATATCGTTTGCCCCTCGGTCGAGGAAAAGAAGGACGATGAATCGGGCGAGATTACTCTCGAGGCATTCGACTCCCAAAGAGAGGGTATGCTTGCCGAGGAGATGCCACCCTTAAAGGCGGCAGTTCAGTTCTCCGAGGAGCTTCAGGAGGCGCTCCCCAATTTGCGCGTTGCATTTTTGCACGGCAAGATGAAGGGTGCTGAAAAGGATGGGATAATGGGCAAATTTGCCGATGGCGAGATCGACGTCCTCGTGTCCACAACGGTCATCGAGGTAGGAGTAAACGTGCCCAATGCTACACTTATGATAGTCGAGAATGCCGAGAGATTCGGACTCGCTCAGCTCCATCAGCTCCGAGGACGAGTGGGAAGGGGAAGCAAGAAATCCTATTGCGTGCTCGTTTCCGATTCCAAGGGCGAAAACGCGCGCGAGCGACTTGATACCATGAGGCGCGAATACGACGGCTTTGCCATTGCCGAGAAGGATCTCCTTTTGAGAGGCCCCGGCGACTTTATCAAGGGCTCATCCGATCCCTTGGTGCGCCAAAGCGGGGGACTTCGATTCAAGCTCGCTGATATGAGTGAGGATTCGGGCGTCCTTTCAAGCGCATATGAGGCGGCAAGAGAGCTTATTGAGAGATCTCCCGACCTCGGCGATAATGAAAATTTAAGGTCAATGATCAATAGAATGTTCTCGATTGATTCGTATTCCTTGAATTAATGAATAAAATAGTGAATAAACTACAGTTTATGTGAATATTTTAGTATATATGCTAAAAAATGTAATTTGTTAATAATTTGTTAATAATTATGTGATATTATTGAATTTGTTGACAAGTCAACAAATTGGAGGGTAAATGGATACCAAGAGATTTTTGTTCTTTTATCACGGATTGCATAGAATCGTTAAGGATATTAAAAAGATAGAAACCTCGTACCTTGAGGAACACGGCTTGCGCTCGGTACATATGGGCTGCTTGCTCTATATAGTGGATAGCGAGGACGGAATGACCGCCACTCAGCTTGCGACCTCCTGCGGTACGGACAAGGCGCTGATATCAAGAATCCTTAAGGAGCTTGTGGCTTGCGATTTTGTGTCCGTCGATGGTGAAGAAAAGACTTACAACAAAAAATATCTCCTCACCGAAAAGGGTAGAGGCCTTGTTACAACCATTGAAAAGGATATTGTGGAATATATGACCCGTGCAAGAGTCGGTATTCCTGAAGAGAATATGCTTAACTTTTATGACGTTATGCGAGCTCTCGAGAATAACATTGCGCTCATCGCATCCGATGAGCAATAGAAGGGGATTTTATGGAAATTTACAACAGACCAGTAGAAAATCTTTTTGATAACTTTGCTTTTGCGGCGGAGAAATTCGGCAACAAGCCTCTTTTCTGCTTTGAAAGAGCAAAGATTGACTATGAAATATCCTATAAGGAATTTAGCGAATTTGCTGCGGCTATGACGCGTGGCTTTATCCATCTCGGTATTGCGGGCAAAAGAGTTGCCATTATTGGTGAGAACTGTCCTGAGTGGATAGCTACCTATCTTGCGGCTATTACGTCGGGCGGTGTTGCGGTTCCGATTGACGTTGCACTTTCCAAGGAGCAAATCGTTCAGTTCGTAGAAATGGCGGAGGCCGAGGTTGTGGCTTACTCCAACACTTGGGCGAGCTTTATTGAAGAAAACGTGGACGAGTTTAAGGGTGTTTCTACCTTTATAAAGCTCACCGAGCAGGAATTTGATTTCAAGACTGCCAAGGCATATGAGCTCGAGAGATTTATGAGCGCTGCCTCTATTGCTTACACCGGTAATGCAATTAGAAATATAGAAATTCCCAAGCAGGACGTTGAAAGAATGAGCGTTATGCTCTTTACGTCGGGCACTACGGGAACAAGTAAGATAGTTATGCTCAACCAAAGAAATATTTGCTCGGTAATCAACGATGCAAGAAAGCCCCTTGCGGCGTTCAACGAAAATGATACGCTTCTCTCAGTGCTTCCCGTGCATCACACATATGAGCTTACTTGCGGTATCTTTGCGGCATCCGACCACGGTTGTACTATTTGCATAAACGATTCTATTAAGCACGTAACAAAAAATCTTAAAAAATATAGACCTACCGCTATGGCTGTTGTTCCGCTCTACGTTGAGGTGTTCTACAATAGCATTATGAAGAACGTTAGAAAGCAGGGCATTGAAAAGACCTTTAACGCGGCACTTAAAATTGCAACTGCTGCGGGCAAGGTTAAGATCAATCTTAAAAAGCAGCTCTTTGGCAAGATCATGGAGGCGTTCGGCGGCAGACTTAATAAGATGGTGTGCGGCGGTGCTGCACTTCGTCCCGAGCTTGTTGAAATCTTCCAAGCAATCGGCGTTGAGATTTGCCAAGGATACGGCATCACCGAATGCGCTCCCCTTATCTCGGTAGTACCTTTCGGTGTATATAATCCCAAATCCTGCGGTCTTATTACCGATTCTATTCAGGTGTTTATCGATAAGGAAAACCCCACCGACGAATTCGGCGAGATCGTTGTTAAGGGCCCCAACGTAATGCTCGGCTACTATAAGAACGAGCAGGCGACCAAGGAGGTTCTCTCACCCAAGGGATGGTTCTACACGGGCGACTACGGATACGTTGATAAGAACAATTATCTTTACATCACAGGTAGAAAGAAGAATATCATCGTTCTTCAGGACGGTAAGAACGTATTCCCTGAGGAGATCGAGGAATATCTCGGTGCAATCCCCCACGTTAAGGAATGCGTGGTAGTGGGACGTCAAAAGGATAACGACCTTTGCATCACCGCGCTCATTTATCCCGATTTCGAATATACGGGCAGCATCGGTCTTAAGACGAACGAAGAGGTTTACAATGCGATTAGAGATCAAATCAACGCAATGAATAGAAAGCTCGTGGGCTACAAGAGGGTTATGGCGGTTGAATTCATTAACAATGAATTTGAAAAGACACCCTCTAAGAAGATCAAGAGATTCCTTTATAAATAATAAAAAATCAGGACGGAGATATCTCCGTCCTTTTTCTTTAATAATAGAAATCGTGATTTCCTATGCGCATTGCAAACGGCCTGTTTTTGCTGATCCAGTTGGTGGTTGCTATTCTTGGATTAAAGAAAAACAAAACGTTTGGCATAATCTCATATCCCTCAAGGCATATTTTTGCGGCGATAATGCTCTCAGCGCTCGGCTTGTTGTAAACGGTGCCCGTGTATGCGGGAGTGAACTGAATGCCGTTTTTAAAATCGAATATCACGCCGTAGATCGTGTTGGGATAGCGGCGGTCGGCAACTCTATTGAGCACCACGTTTCCAACGGCTATCTTGCCCTCGATAACCTCACCGCCTGCCTCCGCCTCAATGATGCGGGAGAGCCAGTAAAGCTCGTCTTCATTGTAGTAGCTCTCGGCATCCTCGAGCTTCCACGTCGCCTTGATGAGATTTACGGAACGGGTAGCGGCATTCCACGTCACGTCGAGCCCAAGAGCTCTTGCGAGCGGTCTAATCGGCACGTAAAGCGAGTTGTTGACATTTTTAACTGCGCCAATGCCATAAAAATATCTTCCGTTAACGGATATGTATTTTTTACCCGTGGTAACCGTTACTTGCGTATTACCGTAAATGACCGTTGCCGTTTTGGTTTTGTCGTTGTAG
>JAZRCO010000077.1:0-26229 GCA_045659855.1 Eubacteriales bacterium
GGCGCCACTACTCGTGGAGAGCCACTTTTAAAAAAGTGGACAAAACAACCTATTGGTTAGTGCGAACAAGGTGCTCGACAAATCAAAATTTGAAATCATTATTTCAAATAATAATCGGCGATTTTTTCACACAAAATTCGCTTCTTTTTTTATGCTTAAAGCACATTGAATAGAGTGCATCGGCTTTTTTGTCAATTTCAAACTGACGGCACTCTTCGGCATCGGCAGGCTTTGTTACTATCTTTATATCTCTTTCGTCTTTTCTGATTGATGAGAGGTATGCTCTACCCTTTTCATTTGCACCGAGCAGGGTTGTGTAAGTTGGCGCATTGTCAAGATCACTTTGCTTAATACCGAACAAAATATAGAGGATCGCGCGTCTGATTGCCGCGGACGTATATTTTTTTGTTTGAATATTCTCAATAAGATATTTAAGACTTGGGCTGTTATGAGAAAGAGAAATTATTCTATTAACAAGTCCCTTGTCGCTTATTGCAACATCAAGCTTTTCGGCATCTGAAAGGCGCAAGGCAAGCAAAACGCCACCGTCTATATTATATATATCTGCAAGCTCGTTTGATTTCAAAATATCAAGAGTGGAGCTTGGAACAAACTTTTCAATTTCTTCAAACCTGCCGCCAAAGATTGACTCTCTTATCGCACTCGCGCTCGGCAAATCACCTTCAACAAGCTCGACATCGCGATAAGCATTACCCTCTCTCTTTATCGGGCATATCTTCATTAAATATTTGTTTTTGATAATTGCTTTTGCATATTCAATAGCCAAAATATCGTTGGATTTGATTCCGTCAACACCCGATTTTTCCGCAAGCAAATCAAAGTATGCACTCGCGCTTCCCTCTCTTTTAGAAAGTCTAGCGCACTCCTCTTTGAACTCGTCGGATGCCGCAATCTCGGCTATTTTCATTATTTTATTCGCATCCGCACTTTCCGAGCCGAATGAGATTTTGCTGACTCCAAGCTCACTGAGAATATATACTCCAGCGGAAGCAAAATATTCGGCACTCGCCATGCAATACGGAACGGGAAGCTCAAAAACAAGGTCGGCTCCTGCCTCTATCGCCATTTGCGCGCGCGCATATTTGTCGGCTATAGCAATTTCTCCGCGCTGAGTGAAATTGCCACTCATAACGCATATTATCGGCTCATCACTCGCCTTTTTGATTTCATTTATTTGGTGCAAATGTCCGTTGTGAAACGGATTATATTCGCAAACTATTCCAAAAGCCATTTTTATTTTCCCCTTAATTTGAAAAATCTATTGAAATTGTAAAATATTTGGTGTATAATATATTTGTTATTAAAAAATTTGGAGGTTCATTTAATATGAATGTACTCGTTGTAAACGCGGGCTCAAGCTCGCTCAAATATCAGCTTTTTGACACTTCTAACGGCAACGTTATCGCAAAGGGTCTTTGCGAAAGAATCGGTATCGACGGCAAGCTCACCCACAAACAGCTTGTAAAGGGTGTTACCTACTCCGCTGACATCGCTATGCCCAACCACACAACAGCTATGAAGGCAGTTGTTGATGCTCTCCTTCATGCAGATCACGGTTGCATCACCAGCATGGACGAAATCGAAGCAGTTGGACACAGAGCCGTTCACGGCGGTCAGTATTTCTCTTCATCAGTTATCCTTACTGACGAGGTTTATGAAATCCTTGACAAGAAGTGCCGCGATCTCGCTCCCCTTCACACTCCTGCATCTCTTCAGGGCATTCAGGCGTGCGTTGATATACTCCCCGGCACTCCCCAGGTGCTCGTATTTGACACAGCGTTCCATCAGACAATGCCCGAGGAAGCATATATGTACGGTGTTTCCTATGATCTTTACGAGGATTACGGCATTCGTCGTTACGGTATGCACGGAACATCCCACCGCTTTGTTGCAGGCGAGATGATCAAGCTTCTCGGCGGTAATGCTGAGGGTACAAAGATCGTTACCTGCCACCTTGGAAACGGTTCTTCCATTTCCGCAGTTAAGGACGGCAAGTGCATCGATACAACAATGGGATTCACTCCCCTTGCAGGTACTATCATGGGTACTCGTTGCGGTGATATCGACCCCGCACTCGTTACTTACATCATGGAAAAGAAGGGCTACTCCATTGACGAGGTTAACAACTACCTCAACAAGAAGTGTGGTTTCCTTGGTATTTCAGGCGTTTCCTCCGACTGTCGCGACCTTGAGGCAGCGGCTAAAGAAGGTAATCATAGAGCAGCTCTTGCAATGGATATCCTCATCTACCAAATCAAGAAGTACATCGGCGCATATGCGGCTGCAATGGGCGGTCTTGACGCAGTAGTATTCACAGCAGGTATCGGCGAAAACACACCCGAGATCAGAGAGGGTGCTCTTGAGGGTCTTTCCTTCCTCGGCATCGACTTTGATAAGTCAAGAAATGCAGGTGTAAGAGGATCTGCAGGCGTTACAAAGCTTTCATCTGACAGCTCCAAGGTTGCAGTTTATATGATCCCCACAAACGAGGAGCTCGTTATCGCACAGGATACCGAAGCACTTGTTAAAGCACTTTAATATTTAATTTTCCTAAAGGTTGTCACCAAAAGTGGCAACCTTTTTTATTTTTTAAACCTCGGTGGCTTTCTCACCTGCTTGCGAGAATAATCCTCGTGCATTAGACGGGAAAATTCCTCCTCCTTTTCGGGATAAGCCACAGCTATATACTGGTACAAAAGAGCATAAGCATCGTTTTGTGAAATCTTTCTAATGCTTCTACCATCACATTCAGCAATGAAATCGCGCAATCCAAGATAGAAATCAAACGGAGAATCAACACCACAAAGCGCATACTCAAGAGAGGACTCAAATCCACCGCCCTCGCGGTATCTATCCATAATGTCCGCAATTTCGGTAAGCAAGGTCATCTCCTCAAAGCTCATCCAATTTGATTTAAGCACCGTATAGGGTGCTTTTTTTGACGCAACGAATCCGTATTTCTCGGCATTGTCACGCATAGCGGTACCGTAAAGTAGCTTTAAAAAGCCGAGCTGGAGCATATCGCAAGCAAAGTATGCTTCGTTAAAGGATTTTCTAAAGCTATCCATATCCTCAAAGGGCAAACCGGCGATAAGGTCAAGGTGAACGTGGATATTGCCGAGCGCTTTAACTCTTTTCGATGCATCTATTATCTTATGGGCATCAAGATGGCGGGAAATGACGTCAAGTGTTTCTATATTTGTGCTTTGAAGTCCGATTTCAAGCTGAATCTTTCCCTTGGGCATTTTCTCGAATATCTCAAAGCTCTCTTCATTTAAGAGATTGGCGCATATTTCAAAATGATAGTTTTTAGTAAACTCATCCGAAAGAAGCGCACTCCAAATTGCATTCGCTCTTTTTATATCAAAATTAAACGTTCTATCAACAAATTTTATTATTTTAATCTTGGAGTCGAGCTTTTCGAAGGCGCGCAGGTCATCGAGCGTTTGCTCAACCGTTTTGGCACGCACCCCGTCAGTAGCTGACGAAAGACAGTACGAGCAACGGTAGGGACATCCGCGCGAGGATTCGTAATAGAGCATTGTGCCGCTCTCAAAATCGCCCTCGCGATATAAGATGCCCTCATTCCCCATAACAGCGGGGCGACCGCCCTCAACGATCCTTTCCATCTCTTCACCGTTCTTTATAGCATTGCAAATTTTGACGATGGCATCCTCGCCCTCGCCTCGCACGATGTAGTCGATAAAGTCAAAGTCAAATCGCTCGCAGTCAAATGACACCTCGGGCCCGCCGAAAACGATCTTCGATTCGGGCTTGAGCGCCTTAAGATCCGCCGCAATATCAAGCATTGCCGCAACGTTCCAAATATAGCATGAAAAGCTATACACCTCGGCATTCTCAGAAACAAGGCGGGAAAGCACCAAGGAATTCATATCTCTTAAATTGTACTCGCAAATAACGCTATCATATCCTTCCCTCTCAAGCGGTGCTCTCAAGCATCTAAGCGCTAAGCAGGTGTGGGAATACGACCCGTTAAGTCCAAACAATACTACCTTCATTTTATCTCCAAGCATTTTAGCATTTATACGTCTATTATATCATTTTTATTGATAAATTCAATTATTTTATAGAATTTTGTTGCAAAAGTCCTCGGTAAATTTTTCTTTTGTCTCAAAATCCATTGCCGCACCGTAGATATCCTCCAATGCAAAATGATAATCCTTGATTTTTGCAAATTCTGAGAGGGCAAGCTCAAGCACACTTTGGCGCACACGAAGTATGCTTCGGTACTCGTTTTTTACGCTAGACAAGGCACTTAAATCCACAAAGCGCTTCATATTAATTTTTCTTGCTCCACCGTGGCATTCGTCACTTATCTCAAAGCACAATCCGCTATCGCGAAGCAGTATCGCATCAAGGCGATCCTTGATTATCGGATTGTTTGAAATATACATATCCACTCTCTTCTCATCAAGTGCTCGGTAAATAAGGTCAAGAAGAATGTGTGCCACCTCAAAGCAGTCGTGCACCTCACAGTATATTGCGGAGCTTTCGAAATAGGTATCAAAGTGGGAAGTTCCCCTCATTCCGACGGAGCGAGCGAGTCGGTTTTCCACTTCCCCGCTACCTCGCTTTAGGTTTTGAGAATACCTTTTTACGTACCCCTCCATTTTGTCGAGCTTTACACAGGGTGCAACGAGCTTTTTCATATTATTGCTCAAAAGTCGGTATGCCCCAAGGTATCCGTAAGCACTATCAAAGCACCGCTTTTTAGCGAGCAAAAGCTCCTCGATTTGTCTTCGTTGCTTCCTTAAGGTGTCATTGCTCAAAAAGGCGCCAAGGTCAACGATGGCGTCGGCGGCTCCGAGCAAGCTCGGCTCATAGATATGCGGTGCGGTGCCGTCAAGAACGGCGATTTTAAGCTCATCTATTATAATTCCGTCAAGACTTTGGGCATCGGACGAGCAGTAGATATACCTAACCGAGTATCCCATTTCTTCGGCTCGCTCGGCTACCCGTCGCATAAAAAATGCCTTGCCCGTGCCCGAGCCACCCTTTATAGCATAGATCCTCGAAAATTTACGGATATCAAACGCATTGCCGTAATATGAGCAAAAGCCGTCGCTTGAATTAGATGCAACAAAATACTTTTCCATAGTAATTCCTCCATAGATTCGATTAATACAAATCTATGAAAAAAGCCGACGGTTCGTTAAAGAACCGTCGGAATTTTTTAAATTTCTCTCAGCTTTGCCACCTTTTCGGCGCTGGGCGTTACGTATGCCGTCCAGTTGGTATGGTAGATAACAAGACCCGGATTTGCGCCTTGAATCTTCTTGACGTTCTTAGCAAAGGTATAATCAACGGGAACGTTGACTCCGCCTTGAACGCTTGAATAAAATGCCGCGATCTCCGCCGCCTCGGTAAAGTTGACCGCATCGGGCTCTTCACCGTTGCAAAGCATTACAACGTGGCTACCCGCCTTGTTCTTAACGTGGAACCAATAATCGCTTTTGCTTGCGAGATTAAATGTGATATTCTCGTTTTGAATATTGTTTTTACCGCAAAGAACGGTGTACCCGTCACTCGTCTTGAATCGCATAAAAGCGGTCGCCTTCTTCTTTTGAGGACGGTAGTTCTTCATCTTGGAGGCATAGCCCGAGGTGTAAAGCTCATCCCTTATCTCAACGAGGTCGCTTGTGTTTTCGGCGTGGGCGAGTGCATCGAATACGGAATACACGTACTGAAGCTCCCTCTCCGCCTTTTCGATTTGCACGGCAAGCTCTCGCTCGGCAGTTTTGCACTTGTTGTATCTTTTGTACATTCTTTGCGCGTTTGCCGATGGTGAAAGACGGCTATCGAGCTCGATGACCACCTTGTCAAACTCACCGCTCTCCTCGTCGTAGGATTCGTAGTCAATAAGCTCAACCCTCTTCATTCCTCGCTCGATGGCATAGATATTCGAGGTTATAAGGTCGCCCTGCTTTTTATATTTTTCGCCCTGCTTGCATTCATCAAGCTCGGCTTTTTGCTTGTCCATCTTTTTGAGCAAGCGGCTCTCGGAATTGGTGAGTATTTTCAAGATGTCAGTCGCCTTTTGCTTAACTCTGACCTCTCTATCCCTGCCCTCGAAGAATGCATCTATCATTTTAGACGGACTTTCAAACTCCTTGACCTCAAGCCCCGTATAAAAGTTCAGTCTACAAAAAGCGTATTCAACGGCACGCTCTCCCTCAAAAACGGTGCACGGCTCATACTCTCCGTTCTTAATATGACTCATTATATCGGTAAACGATGCATATAACTTATCGCACGGGCAGTTTCTCAAGGTTGCGTCAATATCGCCGCAGCTTCTAAATACCATTTCCCTCGCTACTGCACTTGAAATACCGAGGAAGCTGTTTATTATAAATTTATCCGCTCTTTGATTCGCCAAGGCATCGTCGTACATAGCAAAAAAGAGCTCTCTTGTGCACTCAAGGGGATCGTTTTTATCCTGCTTGGGAGGAAGCTCATAAAGCATTCCGGGTAGCACCTGACGAAGTGAGCTTGTTGTGAAATCGACCGTTTTTAGCGCCGACACGATGCGTTTATCGGAATCAAGAAAGATGAGATTGGAATATTTGCCCATAAGCTCCGCAACGAGGTAGCATTTGGTGTCAAATCCCATTTCATCGCGCGTGTCGAAGGAAAGCAAAACCGCACGCTCGAATCCAAGCTGCTCGATGTCCGCAAGGCGAGCGCCCTGCAGGTGCTTTCTAAGGAGCACGCAAAACATCGGAGGATTTTGCGGATTCTCCTTTGATATTTCGGTAAATCCGATTCGGGGATTATTAGAGCCCGCATTTATAAGAAGACGTTTTCCGCCGTGAAGCGATCTGATTTGAATGTGTATCTCATCCCTATCGGGCTGATATACCTTTTCGATTCTTGCGCCCTTGGATTCCTTCAGTATCTCCCAAGTCATGCATGAGAGCATCCCTGCATCAAAAGCCATTTTATCCCCTCCTTTTATCAATTTCAATATATTGTATCACAAACCGCTGCAAAAATCAAGAAAAAGCTCCATTTCTTGTGAGAAATGGAGCAATTTTTATTGGATATGATCAAGCAAGGCATAAAAGGTTTGTGCCGCTTGCGCTCTCGTCATATTTGCATCGGGTGCAAACTCGCCGTTTATGCCCACAAGTATGCCGAGATCGTTTAGAGCATACACCGCGTCGTGTGCCCAAGTGGGAATGGAATCCTTGTCGGCAAAGGTCGGCTTGACGGTGGGTAGCTTGCCGTTCACAACGTTATTGATTATGAGCGCCGCCTCGGCACGAGTTATATTTCTATTCGGATGGAAATAATAATTTCCCTGCTCATCGACCGCACCGCTAATGATACCCATTTGGCGAGCCGTATATACGTATCCCTTCATCGAGGCGGGAATCTCACCGTCATCGTCAAAGCCCGTATCCAAAACAACGTCGGTCTTGCTTACACCGATGGCGTGCATGAGCATAACGAGAAAATCCATTCGGCTAACACTCTTGTCGGGCATAAAATAAGTCGCATCACCTATGGAGGTGCCGCTCATTATTCCCTTTTCGGTCATTGTGAGCGCCGCGTGGTGGGAGGGATGGTCATCCATATCGCAATATACCACGTCCGTCGTTCTTTTTTCAACGGTGAGGTTCACCTTCTTGGCCGAGGAATAGTTTCCGTATTTATCGACCGCCACGTACATAAAGGAATCCTCTCCAAAATACGCCCCCGTTGGAGTGTAGGTATACTCACCCGTAGTCATATCAAGATCTATCGTGCCGTTCTTGGCATAGGAAACGATTTCGTATCTGACGTCGTCCCCGTCGGGATCGTAAGCGCCAACGCGTCCGTATATTCTCACGCTTTGGTGGGTGCTAACGTTAAAAATGCGCTCATCCTCCATAGCAAGCGTGGGAGCCGAATTGGGACGCTCCAAAAAATATATACTACAGGTCATTAAGTATTCGCTGCCGTTCACCTTGAACTTGAACTGCGCCTCATTGACATCCCCATTGCCTGCACGGTAGTTGAGCAAATCAAGATTCTCCCTGGAGACAGTTTGCCCCTCGTTAACAAGCACGTCGCCAATGCACAGGCATCCGTCACTAACGTTTGGCAGTGAGACGATGGTGATGGAACTTATCCTTGCAAGATTCAAGCTTCTTTCAAAATCGTCGGCGGAAAAAACGATCTTTTCACTCGACATTACACTTTTCGCCATATCGCTTTGATTGGCTATGACGTTAAGTCCCTGTGAAACGTCTCCCGTAGATTCCCTTGTTTGCTCCTTAACAACGCCGATCGCCGTAAAGGTTACCGCCAAAACAAGCACTAAAAGCATTATTATTCTTTTCATAATTATCCTCTCTGATTTTTTGTCTTGTTAAATTATATCTTTGCGGATCATTTTTTATGCAAGTAAAAAGAATTATTGTAATTTTTGTGCTTTTGGTGTATAATAATGCTATCAAAAAGCAATTTGGGAAAGGAGGTCATTATGCGATTTGAAAATGAATTCGTCGGTCTTACAATCAAAGAGGTACTGATAGACAAGCTCGGCTTTTCAAAGCGCGCTATTGCCTCCCTCAAAAACCGTTCCGACGGCATACTTTTAAACGGCGAGCACGCCACCGTGAGAGCTAAGATCAAGGAAAACGACGTTTTGGTCATAAACATAGAGGATGCCGCAATCGGCAATGAAAAGCTAGTTCCCTCAGCGGTTTTGCCGAGCATCATCTACGAGGATGACGGCATCGTGGTGCTGAACAAGCCCCCGTTCATGCCAACTCATCAGTCGCAAGGACATTTCTACGATACGCTTGCCAATTCGCTCGCATTCTATTATCAAAGCCAAGGAAAGAGCTTTGTTTTTAGGTCCATAAACCGACTCGACCGAAACACAAGTGGGATCGTTCTTGTGGCGAAGGATAGGTTATCCGCCGCAAAGCTATCCTCCCAAATGAAGAGCGACGGAATAAGAAAGACCTATCTTGCTATCCTTTGCGGAGAGCTTCCCTTGACGGAGGGAACGGTGGAAACCTATATAAGAAGAAAAGAAAAAAGCATTATTTTAAGAGAGGTTTGCGAGAACCTTGAGGACGCAAAGCATGCCGTTACGAAATACAGGGTCTTGGCAACAAGCAACGGTCTATCCCTCGTTGAGGCAACTCCCGTAACGGGAAGGACACATCAGCTCAGAGTTCATTTTGCCCATCTCGGAGCGCAAATTCTTGGTGACGACCTTTACGGCAACGGCTCGAATATGATAAAAAGGCATGCCCTACACGCCTACAAGCTATCCTTTTGCAACCCAAGCTCCAATGAGAAAATGGAGCTTTGCGCCGCAGTTCCCGACGATATGAAGAAGATAATCATAGAAAATTTTGGAGAGGAGTGGGTTAGATAATGAACGGCACCGATAACAAGCAAGCAAACGGCGCAAAGCTAAGGATTCCGATATTCTCATACGTTTTCTTTGGCATAGCGGTCATCTCCTCGATACTCTATTTCATTGCGTTAAACAACACCGCATTTGCCGATTCCTTTAACAATAGCGTTTCGGCAGTTCTTAGAGGCGCATTGGCGATGCTGACGAATATCCTTCCCCTATCGTTTGCCGAGCTTTTAATTATTTTCTCACCCGTAATACTCTTTTTCGCAATTAGATTTGCAATAAAGAAGTATTCAGACTCGTGGCACAATGTTGGTATAATGTGCGTAACGGTGCTTTCCATCGGCGCCTTAATATACAGTGTTTTCGCTCTCAATTTCGGCATCGCATATCACACGAGCCCCCTTGATAAAAAGCTCGAGCTCGACAAAAAAACGGTCTCCGCAAGCGAGCTTGCCTCCACCGCCGATTGGCTAATATCCGAGGTCAATGCCGTGATCGACAGTGTGGAGTTTGAAGAAAAAAGCTCTTCCGTTATGCCATTTAGCATTCGCGAGATGAACGATAAGCTACTCTTGTCGTATAAAAAAATCAACACGGAGTATCCCTTTATCACAAAATTAAGATCCCGAGTCAAGCCCATAATCCTCAGCGAGCCCATGACATATACTCACATCTCGGGCGTCTATACCTTCTTTACGGGAGAGGCGAATCTCAACACCAACGGACCCGATTATTCCCTCGTTTATACCAGCGCACACGAGCTTGCTCACCAAAGGGGCATCGCAAGAGAGGACGAGGCAAATTTCGTTGCGTTTTTGGTTTGCTCGTCAAGTGAGGATCCCTATATAAAATATTGCGGATATATGAATCTTTGCGAATACGTTTTGAATGCTCTTTACAGCGCCGACTCAAAGCTGTGGGAGGAAACATACAAAAAGCTCGATAACCGCGCAATATACGAAATGATAGCTTATAACAAGCATTATGAAAAATACCGCGACAACGTGGTGGGTGAGATAAGCGGAGCAATAAACGATGCCTATCTTCAAGCCAACGGAACACAGGGATCGGTGAGCTACGGACTCGTCGTTGACCTTGCGGTAGCATATTTTCACGATAGAATTGAAAACTGAATATTATGGTTATAAATTGATTGAAAAAAATTCTTCAATTGATAAAAAAACTATTCCATTTTGGGCAGTTGTATGATATACTGTAATTAGAGTAGAAAAATACGACTGCCAATTTTGTTGGAGGGCTTTACATATATGGATAAAATTATTATTAACGGAGGAAATAAGCTTTACGGCGACGTTTACATCAACGGTATGAAAAACGCCGCACTCCCCATTATTTTTGCAACAATTCTTACTGCTGATAAATGTGTTATTGAAAACGTTCCCAACGTAAGCGATATTACTATGTCGTTTGAAATCTTACAAACAATGGGAGCAAAGATAAATTATCTCAATGCGACCTCGGTCGAAATTGATACTTCCGAGCTCGAATACGGAACGTCCCCAAAGGATCTCGTTATGAGAATGAGGGGCTCCACCTACCTTCTCGGTGCGGAGCTTGCAAGATTCCACAAATCCAAGGTGGCACACCCCGGAGGATGTAATTTCGGCTCTCGTCCCATCGACATGCACATCAAGGGCTTTGAGGCACTTGGTGCAAGCGTTTCTCAACACGACGAATACGTATTGGCCGACGCTCCGAACGGTCTCGTTGGCAATTCCATTTACTTTGACATCGCTTCAGTAGGCGCAACCGTTAACATTATGCTTGCGGCAACTCTTTCACAGGGTCAAACCGTTATTGAAAATGCGGCTCGCGAGCCCCATATAGTTGACCTTGCAAACTTCCTTAATATGTGCGGCGCGGATATCAAGGGTGCAGGTACGGGCATTATCAAGATCAACGGTGTTGAAAAGCTCAAGGGCTGCAACTACGATATCATTCCCGATATGATAGAGGCAGGCACATATATGACCGCTGTAGCGGCAACGGGCGGCGAGGTAAATATTAAAAACGTGATCCCCAAGCACCTTGAGATAATTTCTACAAAGCTCATTGAGATGGGAGTTGAGGTTGAAACACACGACGATTATCTTACCGTGCGTTCAAATGGCTCACTCAAGCCCACCAATATTCAAACGCTTCCCTATCCCGGCTTCCCCACGGATATGCACCCACAGTTTGGCACGCTCCTTTGCATTGCCGACGGTGATAGCACCGTATATGAAACCATTTGGAAGAATCGCTTTAAATATGCCTTGGAGCTTGAAAAAATGGGCGCAAGCGTTATGATCAACGAGCCCTTTGCCGCATTCAAGGGAGTGGAAAAGCTCCACGGTGCAACAGTTAGCTCGGTTGACCTGAGAGGTGGTGCGGCTCTCGTTATTGCAGGCCTTATTGCCGAGGGTACGACGGAAATCGTCAATATATCCACCATTGAGCGCGGATATTTCGATATAGTCGGCAAGCTCAAGGAGCTCGGTGCGGACATTTCAAAGGTCTACGTCGACGAAAACGCATTTATTTAATTTAATTTAGACTAAATAATAATCCCTCAACCGTTGGTTGAGGGATTTATTTGCGAAAAAAATGTGTTAAAAATTTCTCAAAAGTACTCTAAATTAAGGGGTAATTGTTGACTTTTGGCAAAAAATATGGTAAAATATTTAATTACTGAAGTATAAATAAACTTATATAAAAATAGGAGAAAATAAAATGGCAAAAAGAATGATTTTAGTAACGTCACCGCCCGCTTCAGGCAAGACGTTCGTTTCACAGCAGCTTGCAAAAAAGCTTCCTCATATAGTTTACCTTGACAAGGATGCGCTCATTCCCCTTTCAAATAGAGTGTTCCACGTTGCGGGTGAGGAAAATAACCGCTCCTCCGATTTCTTTGAGGAGAACATTAGAAACTACGAATACATTGCTATTCTCGACATCGGCTTCGAGGCACTTGAATATGCCGATCTCGTTCTCATCAACGCTCCCTTTACAAGAGAGGTTAGAGACAACGAGTACATAAAGGATCTTAGAGAAAAGCTCGCACAAAGAGGTGCGGATCTCGTTGTTATTTGGGTAGAGACCGATGTTGAGGTTACCCGTCAAAGAATGATAAAGAGAAACTCTCCAAGAGATACTTGGAAGCTCGCTAACTGGGATGAATACATTTCGGGTAGAGATTACTCCACCCCCGATATTCCCTCCCTTTCAGACTGCCTTGTTAAATTCTACAACTCCAGCAACGAGGAGTTCAACGAGTCAATGGAGAGAATCACAAAATTCCTTCTTGCATAATAAGCAACCAATAAACTTATATTATTTGGGAGAAAAATATGAACGAAATTTTTGAAAGAATAAAGGAGCTGCGCAGGGCGCTTTCGTATCACGCTAAACGCTATTACGTTTACGATGATCCTGAAATCTCGGATTTTGAATACGACCGCCTCTATGCGGAGCTTGTCCGTCTTGAAAATGAAAATCCGCAGTATTTTGATCCCGCCTCCCCCACCTGTAGAGTGGGTGGAGCTCCTCTCGATAAATTTGAAAAGGTAACTCACACCGTTCTTATGAATTCCCTTTCGGACGTTTTTGAATACGGAGAGATAAAGGAATTCGTTGATAAGATGACAGCGGCGGTGGGCAATCCCGTTTTCTCGGTAGAGCCCAAAATCGACGGTCTTTCCGTTGCTCTCACCTACGAAAACGGTATTCTCGTAAACGGTGCTACCCGTGGTGACGGTACCGTTGGTGAGGACGTTACCCAAAACATCAAAACAATCAATTCGATTCCGCTTTCAATCGATGCTCCACTCTCATTTGGCCTTCGAGGCGAGGTTTATATGCCGAGAAAGGTTTTCTATGCGATAAACGAGCAAAGAGAAAAGGAGTCAAAGCAGCTTCTCGCTAATCCGAGAAATGCGGCGGCGGGATCACTACGTCAGCTTGATCCCAAGATTTGCGCCGAAAGAAAGCTCGATATTTTCGTTTTTAATCTTCAATCGGGTGACGTGTACGGTGACGGTAGAGCTCCTACCTCCCATACCGACACGCTTGATACGATCAAGGAGCTCGGCTTTAGCGTTCTTAAGGATAGAGCTTGTGTTCGCACATATGACGAGATCATCTCACACATTGAGCATCTAGGATCGATGCGTGACGAGCTTCCCTATGACATTGACGGTGTTGTAATCAAAATTGACACACTCTCTGACAGAGTGAAGATAGGCGAAGGAACGAACACTCCCAAATGGGCAGTGGCATACAAATTTCCTCCAGAGGAAAAGCAAACAAAGCTCATCGACATCACCATCGCCGTGGGAAGAACGGGCGTTCTCACTCCCACAGCCATCCTTGAGCCCGTGCGCCTTGCGGGAACGAGCGTTTCCCGTGCCACTCTTCACAACCTCGATTTTATAAGAGAAAGAGGTATTATGCTCGGTGATACGGTCACCGTAAGAAAGGCGGGAGATATCATCCCCGAGGTTCTTTGCGCTCACTTTGACAAGCGAGACGGCAACGAGGTGGAATTCTTTATGCCCACGCATTGCCCCTCGTGCAACGAGCCCGTTTCCCGTGACGAAAATGACGGTGCGGCGATTCGATGCACCAATCCCTCTTGCCCCGCCCAGCTTTCACGAAGCATTGAGCATTTCGCTTCAAAGGGTGCGATGAACATTGACGGTCTTGGACCGCAAATCGTCAACGCCTTGCTTGAAAACGGTTTGATAAAGGACTATGCCGATCTCTATACGATCACCGAGGATCAAATCGCAAGCATTGAACGAATGGGCAAAAAGAGTGCACAAAATTTGATTAATTCGATAAGTAATTCCAAGAGCGCAGGACTTGAGCGTCTTGTTTATGCTCTCGGTATAAGAAATATTGGCGAGGTTGCCGCACAGGCACTCGCTTCGAGGTATAAGACGCTTGATGCTCTTATGCTCGCAACAAAGGAAGAGCTTTGTGAGATTCCCGATTTCGGCGAGATCACCGCGGACTGCGTTGTAGAATTCTTTTCACACAAAAAGAATATAGATCTTTGCCAAAAGCTTATGGATCTCGGTCTTAATACAAGCTCCACCTTCGTTATGCTCGACAATAGATTCGACGGCATGACGTTCGTCCTCACGGGCACCCTTCCCTCAATGAGTCGCGACGCGGCAAGTGCAATGATCAAGGATAGGGGCGGCAAGGTTTCGGGCTCCGTTTCCTCCAAGACCACTTTCGTGCTTGCGGGCGACGACGCAGGAAGCAAGCTCGTCAAGGCGAAAAACCTCGGCATTAATATCATCGACGAGGAAGAATTCCTCAAGATGTGTAATTAACGCAATTAAAGTAGCCCCGTGTATTGCAGTATACCATTATAGATACCCTCTGCAAATAGCTCGGGGCTATTATGCATAAGGGACGCATCCCCCGGATTTGAAATAAAGCCCATCTCAACGAGAACGGCGGGCATTTGCGTTTTTCTTAGAACGTATAGCCCGGGGCGTTCAACTATGCCCCTGTTTCGTAATCCCGATATCCTATTCAACCAAAAAAGAATATCCTCCCCAATCTCGCTCGCAACGCTCGGCTCGGTGTAAACCAGCACCTCGCTCCCCGAAACCGCGCTATTCGTTGATGCATTGGCGTGCAGACTCACGAAATAGTCTGCGCCGAAGGCGTTTGCCTCATCCACCCTTATGCGAAGACTTGAGGAGTTGGACGTCCCGATACTTGACTGTGGCGTTGGGCGACTTACCCTGACGTCAAAATTTCCGTTAGAACGCAACAGGTCGGCAAGACGAATGCCTATCTCGTAGGTCAAGTCTTGCTCAACATATCCGTTCCCCTCCGCACCCGCGTTGGGTGATTTTGGATTATGTCCCTGATCTATATAAATCTTTATAGCCATATCGACCCCCAAAATTTCTTAATTGATATCATCTTATGAAATGCCCTCGGGTTGTGTGAAAGGAGCGCTATGAGTAGCATTAAAACAACAAACTTAGATATTGAAAAGAATAAGGTAGAAAAAAGCACTCTCTATCTTGTGGCAACTCCCATCGGCAACCTCGCCGATCTTTCGGAGCGCGCTGTCAAGGTGCTCTCCGAGGTGGATTTTATTGCCGCCGAGGATACGAGAAACTCTATGAAGCTCCTCTCCTATCTTGGCATATCAAAGCCAATGGTGTCCTATTTTGAGCACAACAAGAGAGAGAGGGGACAAGTTATAGTTGACCGTCTCAAGGGCGGTGAATCCTGCGCTCTCATTACGGATGCAGGAACACCCGCAATCAGTGATCCGGGCGAGGATATCGTTGCTCTTTGCGCAGAGCAAGGCGTAAGCGTAACGAGTATTCCCGGTGCCTGTGCCGGCATTGTGGCACTCACGCTTTCGGCTCTTCCAACGGGTAGATTTTGCTTTGAGGGCTTCCTCTCCGCAAACAAGGGTGAAAGACGTGAAAGACTCTCCGAGCTCGAAAACGAAAGAAGAACAATGATTTTCCACGAAGCCCCCCACAAGCTCAAGGCAACTCTTGAGGATATGCTTCGTATATTCGGCAGCGAGAGAAGAATCTCACTTTGCCGAGAGCTGACCAAGAAAAACGAGGAGGTTCTCCGCTTCACTCTCAAAGAGGCAGTTGAATATTACAACGAAAATGCGCCGAGAGGCGAATACGTGCTCATCATCGAGGGCGCTCAGGGTAAAGCGAAATCCGAATGCTTTTGGGATAATATGAGCATTGAGGAACACGTTGAATTCTACGTTTCAAACGGACTCTCAAAAATGGACGCAATAAAGTCCTGTGCCAAGGACAGAGGCGTACACAAAAACATAGTATATAAAGAGATCTGCAATTAAGGAGGTCGTTTATGAAAAAAAGAGTTGGTATAGTTGGCGCCACGGGTATGGTTGGTCAAAGATTTCTCACCTTGCTTGAGGATCATCCTTATTTTGAGGTGACCGCTCTCGCGGCAAGCTCGCGAAGTGCGGGAAAATCCTATGCCTGTGCCGTGGGTGATCGCTGGAAAATGAGCACGCCCATTCCCGAAAAATTCAAGGATATGATAATAATCGATGCGCAATGCATAAGCGAGATAGCTCCACTTGTGGACTTCGTTTTTTGCGCCGTAGATATGAAAAAGGACGAGATAAAAGCACTCGAGGAGGCATATGCGAAAATGGAGATACCCGTGGTATCGAACAATTCCGCAAATAGAGGCACTCCCGACGTTCCCATGGTCATTCCCGAGGTAAATCCCGATCATCTTGAGGTTATCGCCTCACAAAGAAAGCGCCTTGGAACAAAGCGCGGCTTTATCGCAGTAAAGCCCAACTGCTCAATACAATCCTACGTGCCCGCCCTCACTCCCCTTCTTTGCTACGAGCCCTATGAGATAGTTGCCACCACCTATCAGGCAATCTCGGGTGCGGGCAAAACCTTTGCCGAATGGCCCGAAATGATCGACAACGTCATTCCCTACATCGGCGGTGAGGAGGAAAAGAGCGAGCAAGAGCCCCTCAAGGTTTGGGGCACACTCCAAAACGGAGAGATTGTAAAGGCGACGTCCCCCGTTATCACAACGCAGTGCATTAGAGTGCCCGTTACCGACGGACACACCGCAGCTGTGTTCGTAAAATTCAGAAGAAAGCCCGCAAAGGAGGATATCCTCAAGGCGTGGCAGGATTTTAAGGGCGAACCGCAGGAGCTTGAGCTTCCCCACGCACCAAAGCAATTTATCACTTATTTTGAGGAGGATAACCGTCCTCAAGCCAAGCTCGACCGCGATATTTACGGTGGCATGGGCGTTACGGTAGGAAGACTTAGAGAGGATCACGTCTATGATTACAAATTTGTTGGACTCTCCCACAACACCCTTAGAGGTGCGGCAGGCGGCGCCGTGCTGATCGCCGAGCTTCTTTACAAAAAAGGTTATTTCGATTAACCGAAGGAAAGGCAAAAACATGATTATAAAATTAGTGCTTGATAGATTTGAAGAGGATATTGCCGTTTGTCTTGACGATGACGACAAGAGATATCTCATTCCAAGATCGGTATTGCAAAACGTGAACGTCAATGATTTCTTCAATATCGAATTCGACGGAGAAAGCTATTCCTCACCCGTTGTTTTGACCGAAGAAACGCAAGCGAAAAAGGAAGAAATCTCTCAAAGAATGAAAAAGCTCTTTAAAATGCAACACAGGAGACCGCCAAGATTATGATGGATTTTGATAGCAAAATAAAAGACTTTGCCTCCGCAATTCTTTGCGCCGCCGAATGCAAGGCACTCAAAAAGGCAACGTTTTCAAAAAGCAAGGACAAAAGCATAATAAAAACCGTTCTCACGCTTAAAAACATATCGGGCAAGACCTGTCTACAAGCTGAAAGCTTTCACTCGGACAATAAGGCAAAGCATAAAAATATAGCGCTCGACGGGGCGGCTCACTCGATCCTTTGCGAAATGATCGACTTGCATATGCAGGTCAATCTCATAACCACGGCGGGCGAATGCGAGTACAAATCCTCAAAATCGGGCAAGATCACGCTTATAGGCGTCAGCGCACTCACCGCAAAGCTCTCTTCGTCAAGCGTTGTTGAAGCGGAGATAAAGGGTAACAATCACCAAAAGAATCACATAATAGACGGCTCAGCTCCCTTTTTGCAGCACCTCGGTGTAAGCGATACAAACGGAAGGATTTACGATAAAAAGCAATCTAAATTCCGTCAAATAAACAAATTCGTTGAAAACGTGAGAGATATCTATTCCCATCTCCCCGAGGAGGGCGAGCTTGTTGTGTATGACCTTTGCTGCGGTAAGAGCTATCTTTCATTTGCGGTCTATCACTATCTCAAAAACGTGATGGGGCGCGATGTGAAGATGTACGGAGTGGATCTTAAGGCGGACGTTATCGATTACTGCAATAGCGTTGCGCGTGAGGTCGGCTTTGACGGACTCGAATTCTTTTGCGAGGATATCACGAAATACGAATGCGAGAGAAAACCGCATCTCGTCATCTCCCTCCACGCATGCGACATTGCAACGGACATCGTTCTCCAAAAAGCGATCGACGAGGAGGCGAGAGTTATCCTTTCAACTCCCTGCTGCCATCACGAGCTCAATCACACGATAAATTGCAAGTCACTCGCCTTCGTTACCGAGTATTCAATGCTCCGTCAAAAGCTTTGTGATGCCGCAACGGATGCACTCAGACTCAAAAAGCTTGAGGCAAACAACTATTCGTGCGTTGCTATGGAGCTTATCGATCCCGAGGAAACTCCCAAAAACATCCTCTTAAGAGCAATTAAAAAGCCGAATACTCCCGCAAACCTCAAGCGCGCGCAAGCGGCTCAGCAGGAATACGAGGCGGCTAAAACATTTTTACTTGGTGAATAATGACTTATAAAAATCTAAAAAAATACATCTTGGAGAATCAAAGCTCCAAGATGGCTATTCCCTTTGACTTGATATCATTCGATATCAAGTCAAAAATTATATTAACAGTTGGAGATACGACAAGTAATGCTTCGGCATTCCTCTCCTCGATAATGACGGACTGCGGCATTTCTCACTCCCGCTACGCAGGGATGGATAGAATCGAGATCAAAAGACGTTTCACTCGAAGTAATGGTTCTCCGTCAATTGAGGAGCTTTGCGATATGGCGCAAGCCGTTCTTAAAAGGTGTGGCAGGGGCATATCGGGAGAAGCACTGCTCGTTCTTTGCGCTACCCAACTACTTCAAGGGGATGAATTTCTCCTTTTAGACGTTAGCGAGGAGCTATATCCTGAAATCATTAGGCATTTAACTCCCTTTGCCGTTGTTTTTGCAACACGCAACGACGAGCTCACAAGGTCACTCATTTCTCTTGCTCCAAGCGGCGTCAAGGAGATCGTGGCTCTAAGCGAAGAGGATAATTTCGACTACATATCCTCCCTGCACACCGAAAACGGCGCAAGGATAAGCTATGCCTCGAAAAACAAGATCACCGTCTTTCACGGAAATGCGCTTGGAACTGAGTTTTTCCACTATGATTTCAAATATTTCGTCCCCATAATAGACCAAAACAATCTTCCTCTTGCTCATCTTTCGATAGAGGCGGCAAGTGCGATCCTCGCACCGAGCAGGAATCAAATCCTTCGAGGCCTTCAAAAATCCATACCACCCGACGATTTCACGGTGCATTCCCTCTCGCCCACGGTGCTTTTAAGAGAAAGCGAAGGGCCTTTCACTCTACATAACGAAATGAAATTCAAGATCATACGCGAAGGCGAGGATTTTTTATTTCCAAGCGAGGACACCGCCTTTTGCGGATCGGTCGATTTCATCGCAAGGGTTAAAGAACAGTTAAAGAAAAAATAAAAGCAGTTGACACGGCAAAGTGAACGGCGATAACGTTCACTTCAAGCATGCAACTGCTTTTTATTATGCGAGCTCAATGAGCTTTAAGCAAAGCTCATTATAATTAAGTCCCGCCACCGCCGCCTCCTGCGGCAAAAGACTTGTGGGTGTCATTCCCGGGAGGGCATTCGCCTCAAGGAAGAAAAATTCATCGGATTCGTCAAGAATAAAATCTATTCTCGAATAAGAGCCGAGTCTTAAAACTCTATGCGCTCTCTCGGCATAAGCTTGAAGCTTTTTCGTAAGTGCATCATCAAGGGGCGCAGGACATATCTCGTGCGCAAGGCCCGCCTGATATTTCACCTTATAGTTGTAGAAATCGCCCGTTGCGATTATCTCAATGGGAGGAAGTGCTCTTCCGTCAAGGATGCCAACGGAGAATTCCCTGCCCACCACCTGCTTTTCAACAAGCACGTTTTCGGAAAATCTCTCCGCCTCCTCAAGCGCTTCATCAAGCGCTCTCTCACTCGTAACCTTGGTAACACCAACGCTCGAGCCGTTATCGGCGGGCTTTACAAAGCAAGGAATAAGGCCCTTTAATGCCTCTCTACCGTCCTTGTTTGTCAACCACTCGGCTGTGGGAACACCCTCTCTTGCGACAAGCTCCTTGGAGATTATCTTATCCATTGAAAGCATGCATCCAACCGATGAGCTACCCGTAAATCTAATTCCGTTCATTTCAAGCAATGCTTGAAGCTTTCCGTTTTCCCCAACGCCTCCATGAAGAGCAAGGAATGCCACGTCCGCCATCTTACAAAATTCAACAACATTTTCACCCACGGGATTTTCTCTTCCGCCATTGGATGCGATAAGCGCTGCAAGATCGGGAGCTACCTCGGGAATCTTATATTCGTATCTTCCCTCCACACCGTCAAAATTCATCCTGTCTTTTTCAATACCGTAATAAAGATCCACAAGGACTGCACGGTGTCCACACTCTCTAAGAGCGTTTGCTATGAGTGAGCCCGATGCGAGAGAAACGTCCCTCTCCATGCTAAGTCCACCCGCTAAAACAACTATATTCATTGAATATTACCTCTTCTATACTACATTATATGCTACTTGACCGCTATCTTTGCAAGTCCCGCTTCACTTGTTTCCTTATATGCAGGTGACATATCGTCGCCCGTTTCCTTCATCGCAATGACCACCTTATCAAAGGATATCTTTCTTGTATCGAACAAAAGATTAGCAAGGTTTGCGGCATTGATGGCACGCATTGCCGCCACGGCATTTCTCTCGATGCAGGGGATTTGCACAAGACCGCATATGGGGTCACAGGTCAAGCCCAAATGATGCTCAAGAGCTATCTCCGCCGCATATTCGATCTTATCGATGTCCATTCCGTAAAGCTCGGCAAGAGCCGCCGCTCCCATGGAGCAAGCACTTCCGATCTCGGCTTGACATCCACATTCCGCACCCGAAATGGACGCGTTGTGCTTGATGAGGTTGCCTATTACTCCCGCGGTGGTGAGCGCCTTGATGATATCGTCGTCGGTGGCATTCTTTTTATGCTTATGATAGAGCATTACCGCAGGAAGAACACCCGCTGCACCGCACGTGGGAGCAGTAACGATTTTTTGTCCTGCCGCATTTTGCTCTCCAACGGCAAATGCAAGCGCACAAACGAGTCTATCCTCGCGCGTTTCTCTATTCTCGTCCTCCTTATAGGTGTTAAAGAGCTGCTTTGCTCTCTTGTAAACACCGAGTCCGCCGGGAAGGATGCCTTCGTCATCAAGACCTGCCTGAATAGAATCCTTCATCGCCTGCCATATGCTCGCCATATGCTCGTAAAAGCCCTCGCCCTCTATTTCAAAGGCGTATTCCCAAATTCTAATGCCCTTATTTCTACAGTAATCGGCGATATCCTTAAAGGTATCCAAAGGATAAATCATTTGACTTTTGGCAAGCTTTTCGCCTTCAGCCACAATGCTTCCCCCACCAACGCTATAAAAACGTTGCTTTGCAATCTCTTTCCCACCACTTATAGCAACAAGGTCCATTGTGTTGGGATGCACGGGGCATTCGGTGTCAAAGTCAAATTCCACCTCGCACTCGCAGGGCAAAAAGGTTTGCACGATAACGTAATCAGTTCCGTGTCCCTTACCCGTTTTGGAAAGCGAGCCGTAAAGCGTAGCACGATATTTTTCAGCGGGATGCTCCTCCTTGAATCTAAGACATGCACGCTCGGGGCCTATTGTGTGTGAGCTCGAGGGGCCTCTACCTATCTTGTAAAGCTCGCGAAGAGAGGACATTCCACCCTCCTTGGTGAGCTTTTTGCTCTGCGACTCCTCGGATTGATAAAAATAGGTTATGGAAACGCCAAACATTTTGGCTATTTGTAAAAGATTTTTAGTTGAGGGATTGGAGAGATTATTCTCCCATTTAGACACCGCCTGCTCGCTGATACCGAGTCGGTCCGCAAGCTCTCGCTGTGTAACACCCTTGCTTTTTCTAAGCTTTTTGATTCTTTCGCCTTGAGTTCTCATATTACCTCCGAATCAACCTTTAGTTGAGTAAATTATAGCAAAATTATACCCCGTTGTCAATCGTTTTATTAATTAATTTATTGACTTTTTTTCGAAAAAGATGTACAATAACTTTAATGAAAAGTAAAGGATATTTTATGGCAAACATTATCAATATAACTGATTTTAACGATAGCGCGCTCGACGTTTACGTGCGACTCACAGGTTCACAGCTAAGAAACAAGCTCGAGCCCGAAAAGGGTATTTTTATTGCGGAAAGCCCCACCGTTATTGAGGTGGCAATGAATTCGGGATGTACTCCCATCTCATTTTTGACCGATGAAAGACTTATAAAAAGCGGCTCGGTTGAAAGCATTATATCCGCCTTGCCCGAGGGCACTCCCATATATACTGCAAGCCGAGAGCTACTCACCTCGCTCACCGGCTTTGAGCTCACGCGAGGCGCTCTTTGTGCAATGAAGCGCCCTGCTCTTTTGTCAGTCGAGGAGCTTTGCAAAAACGCGCGCCGAATCGCCGTTTTCGAGGAGATAACCGATTCGACCAATATTGGCGCACTCTTTCGTTCAGCCGCCGCACTCGGTATCGATGCAGTGCTTGTAACGCCCACCTGCTGTGATCCCCTATGTAGACGCGCGGTGAGAGTGAGTATGGGCACGGTTTTTCAAGTGCCGTGGACTCGTATTGGAGAAAGCAAGGCCGATTGGCCTGCCAAGATGCAGGATCTCAAGGATCTCGGCTACAAAACGCTCGCAATGGCTCTTAGAAACGACACAGTTGACATCGACGACGAGCAGCTCCACAAGGAAGAAAAGCTCGCAATCATCCTAGGCACCGAGGGCACTGGCTTAACTCCCAAAACCATTGACGATTGCGATTATACCGTAAAGATCCCAATGATGCACGGGGTTGACTCATTGAACGTGGGTGCGGCAGGTGCCATCGCCTTTTGGGAGCTTGGGAAAGCAAGATGAACCTTTCAAATAAATAAAAAAGAAGCACCAAGGTGCTTCTTTTTTATTTGCATTATTTTTTTGTAAAGGTGATAGTTGCACTTCCCTCGTCGATCGAGTCAACCGTGAAGCTAAATGCAAGCTTATCGCCGTTATCATCGTAAACGTCACCGAATGTACTACCCTCAATAAAGGTAAAGGTATCCTCCGCGGACTTTACAAATTCGATAAGATTTTCCTTGGTTCCGTAACCGTTGGGGTCGGATGCATCGGTATTATTATAATAAATATCGTAATAAATTCCGTCACCGTAATCCTGTGCAACAAGAGAAGCGTTCACGTGGTACACAATGATTCCGTCGCGCGCGAAGTATCCGCTACTATCCCCACCGTTTAGTCCGTTGTTGGTGTAGTAAACAAGAATGTAATATTCTTGATATGCACCGAGCTTTTCGTCCCAGTTATTTGCGAGGATTATCGTATCACCGTTTTTCGAGAAGTCCTCGAGAGTGAGTGTAACGCTCGTTTGCGTTGTAACAAGTCTTGAGCTCCTAAGCCAACCGAGATTGAACTTGGTGAACGCATTGTGGTCGCCCACCATGGAGTCCATCACGTCGCATCCGTCAAGGGGTGAGCCAACGTATGCTGTATCGTAATAATCGTCAACACCGAGAACGTGAGCAAACTCGTGAATGTAAGTGTAGGTATTCATAACGGTGCTATCCGAATATACGGGATAACCCTCGGAATCATAGCTCTCGTTGAGGAACTGATAGGATGCCCAAATGTAATCGTTTGCGCTTACACCGTCATATTCGTAATAGTAGCCGTCATCATCGGTGTAAATATTCCAATAGCGGTACGCCCAGTAAAAGTTCTCATCAGCGATATCGAGAGTGTTGATGAGTACCACGGAGTCGATGATTCCGTTGTTATCGGAGTCAAACTTGGAGAGGTCCATAACACCTGCAAGGTATGCAAGCGCCTCGTCCATAACAAGCTGGTCGCCTATCTCCACATCACTTCCGTAGTAATCGTAGGTCGCATTGTAATAATAGCTACTGTCATACTTGGGAGTAAACCAGTAATCAAGAACGGTAATGTCGAGTGTGAGCTGACCGTAGCTTGAGATGTAGTAATAATCGTAAACGGAGTAGTAATCCGTTTTTCCTCCCTGCTTGAATGCTTCAAGGAGCGCATTCGTTGTGTATCCCTTGTCCGCCGCCTTGGAGTCGCTAAACTGAACGGGGATAACAAGTACTGCGGGAGAGCCCGTTGTTGGACATCCTTCAAGATAGTATGCCTGATCGGTAACGTCCTTTACCTTTTCGGCAGCTGTGAAATCAACGTCAAAGACACCGTTATTTCCCTCGGGAAGACCTGCTCCCGCATTGGTAATAATGTTTCCGTCGGTGGAGCCGCCCAAATCACCGGAATCGCCCGAATCGCCCGAATCACCCGAGCCGCCGGAGCTACCCGTTTCAGTGATATAGTATGCATAAACGTCAACGACGTATCCTTCGTCGGTTTCGTAATATGCGATATCTACACAGTAAGAGCCGTCCTTGGCATCGTAATAGTACCAAGCGTCACCGTATTCGTCGGTTTCAGTTCCCACGTAGGTGTAGCCCGAGAACAATGCCCTATATGCCTCGAATTCCGCCTGTGTATTGCCGTAGGTGTAGAAATTTAAGCCAATTTCAGTTGTACCGTCGGAATAGTCAAAGCTATATTCCTCAACATAATATTCACTGTTGGGAATGAACGGTATCGTTGCGCCCACAACTCTATTGAAGAGCGCCTTCTCATCGGAGGTGAAGGACATGTAGGTATGGTTGGTGTCGGTGTTGCCGCTATCGCCCTCGCTGATGCGGTAAGCGTACACGTCAACAACATAATAGCCCTCGTAATAATAGAAGGTTATATCTACGTAATATGAGCCATCCTTGGCATCGTAGAAGAACCAAGCGTCGCCATATTCGTCATTTTCGGTGCCTGCGTAATCATAGCCCGAGAACTTGGATTTGTATGCCTCAAACTCGGCGCCCGTATTTCCCAAGGTATAGAAATTAATTCCCGTCTTGGTGCTTCCGTCATCGTCATCCTGAGAGAAGGTTTCGAAATAATACTCATCGTTTGGGATGAAAGGAATCACCTCGCCGAAAAGTTCATTCATTATTTGCTTTTCGCTCGCCGTAAAGGATGTATAGGTTCTCTTGTCCTCTACGGGATCGTCCGACGAATCCGCCTTCTTTGTCGTTGTAGTGGTGGTCGGCGGAACAGTGGTAGTGGTCGGTCTTGTGGTAGTGGGCTTGGTAGTAGAAGACGTGGTCGTTTCATCATCGGGAAGCGTGCCCGTTCCTCCAATATTGAAAAACTCACAAGACGCAAGTGATAAAATAATTATTAATGATAAAAGAAGAACTAATAATCTTTTCATAATTTAGCTCCTTTCAATTTTTTTACATTATATCACAATTATTTCCATATATCAACATTTTTCTTTTAAACACTTAAAAATATCGATTGGACTCCCATCGACTTTGAGCAAATCTTGCGCTAAAAAACAAACCCGAACCGTGCGGTTCGGGTTTATTGCGTTTGGTGCACCAAAAAGGACTTAGGAACCCCTTTTGCGCGAGTGTTTGTGCACCCCTATATTACTGCTCGCAAAAGTGCAATTCGCAGCGCGAATTGAAGTTCAAGCATTTAATTCGTATAAGAAACAACAAGAGGGAGCAAGCTCCCCCTTGTTGTTTCTGGTGCACCAAAAAGGACTTGAACCTTCACGTCGGGGACACCAGATCCTAAGTCTGGCGCGTCTGCCAATTCCGCCATGCCCGCATAAATTTTTCCCGAAAGCTTTGTAATTATAGCATATTTCCATATTTATGTCAAGCATAACAATTCGACAGTTTTGTATATTGACAAACAAACAAAACTTTGATATAATGTATCCGTTGCAAAACGGAAAAATAAAT
>JAZRCO010000078.1:0-8448 GCA_045659855.1 Eubacteriales bacterium
ATAACTGCCTCGGTTACGGGTGCGCCGAGATATGCCTCAGCGTCCGCCTTGGGCTTTTGAAGAGTCATTGCGGAGATCTCCTGAGGAGTATAGTTCTTACCGTCGATATTTACCTTAAAATCGCTACCCATGTGGCGCTTAATGCTCATAACCGTTTTGTCGGGGTTGGTAATCGCCTGACGCTTTGCAACCTGACCAACGATTCTCTCACCTGTCTTTGTAAAAGCTACAACTGAGGGTGTTGTTCTCGCTCCCTCGGGGTTGGGGATAACAACGGGCTCACCGCCCTCAAAAACTGCCACACAAGAGTTTGTAGTACCTAAGTCAATTCCAATAATTTTTCCCATGATTAATTTCCTCCAATATAATAAATAAAATGTTTAACTAATTTAGTTTGCGACCTTTACCATCGCGTATCTTATGACCTTTTCGCCACAGATATATCCTTTTTGAAGCACCTCGACAACCTCGCTCTCGCCATAGCTGTCGTCCTCAACGTGCATAACTGCATAGTGAACGTTGGGGTCAAAAGTCTTGCCAAGCGCCTCGATCTCCTTAACGTCCATTTTCGCAAAGCTCTCGCCAAAGCTCTTGAGAATGAGGTTCATTCCCTCAAGGATCTTATCCGCCTCGCTAAATGCCGTTGCTCTCTCCATATTATCAAGAATGGGGAGAATATTTTTTACTGTATCGCTCTTCGCGTCAAAGTAGATGCCTTCTCTTTCCTTTGCGCTTCTTCTTCTAAAATTATCGTATTCGGCATAAAGGCGCAAATACTTATCGTTAAGATCAGCTATCTCCTTTTCCTTTGCAAGAATATCCTCCTTAAGAGATGCTATCTCGGCGTCCGCCTTTTTGTTCTTTTTCTTATCCTTTTTATCCTTTTCCTCGGTATTCACCGTTTCCTCGACCACTTCGGGATTCTTAATTTCCTCCTGCACTGCCGTCGCCTCCGTTTCCTTCAATTAATTTCTTATCTTCGATTATATCGCTGATGTTCTCGCTGAGCTCGTTGAGCGTTGCAAGAACTCTTGCATAGTCCATTCTTCTCGGACCTACAACGCCGATGGCGCCGATAGTTCTTCCGTCCTTTTTGATTTGCTTGAACACGATGGCACTATCCTTCATCACGTTAACGCTATTCTCCGAGCCGATAAGCACGTTGATATCGTTCTCGCCGTTAGCCGCCATCAATTCAAGGAGCTGATCCTTCTCTTCAAATGTATTGATAATCTCACCGAATTTATTCACATCGGAATATTCGGGATACTGCAAAAGATGATTCAAGCCGCTATAGTGAAGCTCACCGCCGTCTATATCACTCATGGTTTCGTATATTGCCTTTACGGTAGCATTAACAAGAAGATGATTATCTCCAAGCTCCCTTTCAAGATGCATTACGGAGCTGAGCGTTATCTCGTCAGCGCAAAGACCTGTAAGATACAGGTTGAGCGCGCTTGAGAGTCGGCTGAAAACGAATTCGTCAACGTCAAATTGCAGCTTGACCTTTTTGGTCTTGATCGCACCTGTGGAAAGTATCATAACGATTGCAAACTGACGCGGATCGATTGCAACGATCTCATATTTCAAAACCTTAACAAGCGACTGCTTGGGCTTTACGGCAATACCCGTATAATTGGTGATGTTTGAAGCAACCCTTGATGCAACCTCAAGAATCTTATCGAGCTCGCCCATTTTGACCTTGAGAAGTGAGTTGATCTCCTCGATCTCCTTATTGGTCATCGCATAATGCTGAAGAAGCGAGTCAACGTAAAAGCGGTAGCCAAGCTCGCTTGGCACTCTACCCGCCGAGGTGTGGGGCTGTTCGAGATAGCCCATTTCCTCAAGCTCCGCCATTTCGTTTCTAATGGTAGCCGAGGAGCAGGAGAGCAAATTGCTTTGCACTAAGAATTTTGAGCCGACGGGCTCACCTGCGGCAATGTGCGCCTCAACCACCGCCTTGAGTATTTGTTTTTTTCTCGGACTCAATTCTCTGTCAAGATCACTCATGGTTTCTCCTCGTTTCTTGGATTTTAGCACTCTTTTTGTTTGAGTGCTAACTTGCACTATTAATTTACCACCATTTAGGGCATTTGTCAATAGTTTTTTCGAATTTTTTTATCAACTTTAATTGATTTTTTAGCACTCTCACTCCTATTTTTGCTTTTTTGCGCTAAAATATACCCATTTTAGCAAAAATTTAGTATTTTTACCGATATTGACAAGCTTTCTCCTTTGTGATATTATTACTGTATTCAAATAAAGATGACATCAAGACCATCTTTATTACCTATTATTTCCGCTTTTGCACGAGTTTATTATTCCAACAACACCGTTTTGGCACAATTTATCACTCTGATTTAGTGAGTGCTTAACGTTGCGTTTTTCATCAAAAGTCAAAGAAAATGACGGCTACTTACATGCCGTGCATAAAATTTGCTAAATATATTTACACAACTTGACATTTTGAACTTTTTATGCTATTATTAATTAATCGGATACGTTTATTCACGTGTACTTATATAAATCCATTCGCTTGGAGGTTACTTATGATTTGGGGAACTTTCACAACCACCCATTTTGGAACGCTGATTTTAGCGCTCCTCTTTATCGTGATTGTATATAACGTACTGGTGAAAAAATCAAGAAAAGCTCAAATCCTTTCCCTTTTAGCTTTGTCGCTCATTCCCTTTGCAATCGTTATTTACAGAGCGGCTACGAGCGAGGACGGAGTTAGCAATCTTCCCTTTGATTTATGGTCACTCAGTGCAATTCTTATGCCTTACGCAGTTTTGACAAGACAAAAATGGTGCTGCAATCTTCTTTTGCTTTGGCCCATTCAATCCTTGGTCGCACTTGTATTTAATTACGAAATGGCAAACGTTGATATTATAAGTCTTGAATTTTGGACTTATTTTGGCACACACGTTTTAACTCTCGCGATTCCGCTCATCCTTTTTTGGCTCAAGCTCACGACTCGCGACCAAAAATACATTATCCGCTCGCTCGGCTTGACCGCGGCTGTATACACCGCAGTTCACATCTTTAACGTTGCGGCGGGCACAAACTACCTCTATTCATTAAGTCCTGAGGGTAGCGTTGTATTCTCATTCTTTAAGATCCTTTGTCCCTTTGATTATTGGTATATGTACCTCGTACTTCCGATATTCATCGCTTATCTTGGTTGGTGGTATCTCCCCGAGATGCTCGACCGTAGAAGAAAGACCAAAAGACTTAGACAAAAGCTCAAAGAGGTTGATGAATACTACGACGAATACGAAGATGAATATATCGACGAGATCATCGAAGAAAAATACGGCTGATAAAACAAAACACGGAGCAATTTGCTCCGTGTTTTTATTTTGCATTGTAGATTCAAAAAGAAAAAAGCACGCATTGCGTGCTTTTTTTGGTGGAGACAACTAGATTCGAACTAGTGACCCCTTGCATGTCAAGCAAGTACTCTAACCAACTGAGCTATGCCTCCGTATTGCGTACATTATACACCAAGCACCGTGGCTTGTCAATAGAATGCACGCTAATAAATATCATTTCTTGAGTATGGAATCGACCACGGGCTTTATGCATCCCGTCAACACTCTATAGCCGTCGTCGGTGAGGTGTCCTCCGTCGGTCGTATAGTGCTCATAAATCTCGTTGGTTTCGAAATTGAGCAACGGCGTGTAGAGATCGACAAAATAGCATCCGTGCTTTTGTGCAAGAGCTTTTATCTTCACGTTATTGAATGCCGCGAGATGATTGTTCTTGCCCCACTCTCTTCCCATTGAGGTGAGCGAGCAAACGATAAGCGCGGTATCGGGCAGGTTTTCCCTAATACCGATGAGGATATCCTCATAATCCTCAAACATGGTAGTAAAGTTATTAGCTCCAATGAGCATTACTATCACCTTGGGCTTGATTTGATAGACCGAAACGTCAAGCCGATCCAAAAGACCGTACGTGGTATCGCCTCCGATGCCTCGGTTAGCTACTGCGTATTCGGGATAGTAAGACTTAACGTCGTATCCGTCGGTCAAGCTATCTCCGATGAATGCAACGTCAATTTCTCCGGGAGCGAGCTCCTCGTTCTCTTCAGCAAAAAGGTCAAGCTTATCTTGATAGTATTCTTCCAATAGCTTCACCAACCGTTGATGCTCCCTTTGCTTTGGAAGATGTACTCCAAAGTAAAGTACGGCAGATACGACAATCGCCAAAAGAACAACGACGGATATAGCGATAAAAAGCTTTTTCTTCATTATCTTAAAATCAAATTGACAATAATGGCAACGCTTATTCCAAGAATAGCGCCCATTACTACCTGAAGGGGAGTGTGTCCAACAAACTCTTTGAGCTTGATCTCAACGGTTTCCTTGCTCTCTATCAAGGATCTAAGCTCGTTGATTATGAGCGCCTGCTTACCCGTTTCCATGCGAACGCCAACGGCATCTCTGCAAACGATGAGGGTGAGAATAAAGCAAACCGCAAATTCAAAGCTTGCAAGACCGTAAGAGATTCCTGCAAAGGTAGCAAGGGACGAAACGGTCGCCGTGTGAGCGCTGGGCATTCCGCCGTCGCCGAAAAATCTTTTGAGATCCAATTCCTTATACGCAATCGCGTGCGTTATCACCTTGAGAAACTGCGCGCTAAGCCAAGCGATAACAAATGCGATCAAAAAGGGATTGCGGATAAGATCCATAAACCAATTCATAGTTTTTTGTTACTTCCTTTTTCTATATAGATTTAAATATGTCTTTTTAACTCTAAAAAAGGTCGAACCTGCTGGTTCGACCTTTTTTGGTGGGCCATCTAGGACTCGAACCTAGGACCGACCGGTTATGAGCCGGTAGCTCTAACCAACTGAGCTAATGGCCCGCTTACGCGACTTAATTATTATATTACTTTTACCGTAAAAAGTCAATACCTTTTATAAATTTTTCCAAAAAAACATTACCGTGCCTTCTAAAGCATATTATGTGATACTAATAATTCGAGGTGCCGTTATGAAAAAAATAAAAGTAGATCCACTAACGCTTATTTGTCTTGCTTTTATGCTATTTTCCAACCCGTCATTCGCCTTGCCGATGCTCCTTGCCATCCTCGTGCACGAGATGGGACATATTGTTGCCGCAATAGCTTTGCGGGTGAGGATCAAACGGCTTCACCTCTCTATCGTTGGTGCAAGACTTGAGATTGACGGAAGCATCTCCTATCTTGAGGAATTCCTACTCTCCCTCGCAGGCCCCCTCTTTGGAATATTGGGCGCTACCCTCGTTGCCGCATTGGCCATCAAAAATGAATCGGCGGCAACCTTTGCCATCGTTTCTCTTTTGCTGAGCGCATTCAATTTCTTTCCCATATCGACCTTCGACGGCGGAAGAATGGCAAAATGCCTCTTTTGCTCCATCTTTCCCCTTGATTTTGCTCAAAAAATACTCTCCGTAATCTCCTTTTTCACTATGTTTTTATTTTGGATGATTACGGTATATTTTATGATAAAATTCGCAGGAGGGCTCTCCGCGTTCGTTTTTTGCTCGATTTTCTTCATAAAACATTTCATTTTTGATGTCGATAAGTGAGATTTCAAGAGATTTTAAGAGATTACAAGAGATTTTTCGGTGTTTTTTTGATTTGGCTTGAGTTGTTCACGGTTAATCCAAATTTTTCTTGATTTTTCGCCGTTTTTTTCAACTTTTTTTCTTAAACCTATTGCATTTTTCATCAGTACCTATTATAATATATGCTATGATGGATAAGAAGGGACCTTTTCTCCCTTCCCCATTCCCAAAATATTTTTTAAATAGGAGTATTATGCGGAATGAAAGAAAATTCAACCCCAATTAAAAACAAAGTAACTTACACGGATACCAAGGTCGTTGACTTGAAGCATATTTGCAAGCAGTATGACGGCGAGCCCGTGCTTAAGGACATCAATCTATATATTAGAGATAAAGAGTTCGTTACTCTCCTTGGCCCCTCCGGCTGTGGAAAAACGACAACACTTAGAATCATCGGAGGATTCGAAACACCCGACGAGGGACAGGTTCTTTTCGAGAACAAGGAGATCAACGATCTCCCTCCCAACAAAAGACATATCAATACCGTTTTCCAAAAGTACGCACTCTTTCCCCACCTCAACGTATATGAAAACATCGCCTTCCCCCTTCGCATAAAGAAGAAGGAAGAAAACGAGATTCGCGAGAGAGTTACCGAGATGCTCAAGATGGTTGCGCTTTCGGGCTTTGAAAACAAGAGCGTTAGCACACTCTCGGGCGGTCAGCAGCAGCGTGTTGCCATTGCGCGTGCGCTTATTTCGCACCCCCGCGTTCTTCTTCTCGACGAGCCCCTCGGTGCGCTCGACCTCAAGCTCCGCAAGGACATGCAGGTGGAGCTTAAGAACATTCAGCAGCGCATCGGCATCACCTTTATCTACGTTACTCACGACCAAGAGGAAGCTCTTTCCATGAGTGACACTATCGTGGTCATGGCGGACGGTGAGATCCAGCAAATAGGCACTCCCACCGACATATATAACGAGCCCAAAAACGCTTTCGTTGCGGACTTTATCGGTGAATCCAATATCATCGACGGAGTTATGCTCTCCGACTATAGCGTTCGCTTTGCGGGACACACCTTTAATTGCCTTGACAAGGGCTTTGACAAAAACGAGCAGGTTGACGTTGTAGTTCGTCCTGAGGACGTTGACGTTGTTGAGCCCGAAAAGGGTATGCTCACAGGACAGGTGTCCGCAGTAACCTTCAAGGGTGTCCATTATGAGATCATCGTGGATATCAAGGGCTTTAAGTGGATGATACAGTCCACCGACTATGTCGCTCCCGATCAGTTCATCGGTCTCTATATCGAGCCCGACGCTATTCATATTATGAAGAAGTCGAAATATTCGGGTATGTTTGGCGACTATTCGTCCTTCTCCGACGAGATCGAGCAGCTTTCCGACGCTGAAAGCGCTGAAGAATTTTAATTGAGCCATAAGCTCACTACTGCAATTCCGAAATAAAGGAAGCCACCGCACACCGCGTGGCTAATGGTCATAAATAATGAAAAACAAAAAGTCATTTATGAGCTCTATTGCGGCAGCACCCCATATATTTTGGGCGACCCTATTCATTGTTCTCCCCTTATTGATTGTAATCGCATACGCTTTTACCGACCCCGAGGGCGCATTCACCCTCGACAACGTAAAATCGCTCAAGGATTACGTTTCAATATTCGGACTCTCAATAGAGCTTTCGGTTATAGCAACGTTCATATGCTTGATCATCGGCTATCCCCTTGCTTATATCATCGCAAGAAGCAATCCCAAGCATCAAAAAATCTACATTATGTTGCTTATGCTCCCCATGTGGACAAACCTTCTTATAAGAACATATTCGATAATGGCCCTCCTCGATGACGGCGGCTTTATCAATACGATATTCAATACCTCGTTCCACATCGTTGGAACAAAGGGCGCAGTTATATTCGGCATGGTATATGACTTCTTGCCCTATATGGTTCTTCCCATCTACACATGCGTTTCTAAAATAGACAAGCATATGTGGGAGGTTGCCAGCGATCTTGGATGTAATATGTTCACCACTCTCTCCAAGGTAATCCTTCCCCTCTCGCTCTCAGGTATAGTATCGGGTGTAACGATGGTATTCGTGCCCTCAATCTCCACCTTCTATATCTCGCAAAAGCTTGGCGGCGGAACCTTCGAGCTTATCGGTGACACAATCGAGCGTCAGTTCGTGACGGGCGCATATAATGTCGGTGCGGCTATCTCGCTCGTTATGATGATCCTCATTCTTATTTCCCTCGGTCTTATGAATTACTTCTCCGAGGAAGGCGAAGGAGGTATCATACCGTGAAAAAATACGCTTCAAGAATCTACCTTTGCATTATTTTCGCAATACTTTATATCCCGATACTCACGCTCATTCTCTTCTCATTCAACTCAAGCGAAAGCACTGCCAATTTCGCGGGCTTTAGCTTTGAATGGTATATAAAGCTCTTCTCCGACGAGTCGGCGTTCATTGCACTTAGAAACACGCTCATTCTCGCGGTATGCTCCGCCGTTCTCTCAACGGTTATCGGCACTGCGGCGGCTGAGGGCATCTACCGAATGAGAAGCAAATGGTTTAAAACGGTGGTAACGAGCGTTACGAACGTTCCCATGATGAACCCCGATATCGTTACGGGTGTATCGTTCATGCTTTTCTTTGCGGCGGTAGTTAGCATTTTCAAAATCGCCGACTACGATAGCATCGGATTTACCGCAATGCTCATTGCCCACACAACGTTTTGCTTGCCATACGTTATTTTGAACGTCCTTCCTCGAATCAACGAGCTTGGCGAATCCCTCTCCGAGGCCGCCCTTGACCTTGGCTGCACGCCGGTGCAAGCGTTCTTTAAGGTAAAGCTCCCCAACATCATGCCAGGTGTTATTTC
>JAZRCO010000079.1:0-2059 GCA_045659855.1 Eubacteriales bacterium
AAATCAACTCCTTGGCTCACAGAACGACATGGCTACGATCCGACTTCAGACCTTGCGGCGGCTACAAAGACGGGTATATTCAAAAAGCAGTATCCTGAGAGGTTTTTTGGTTGCGGTATTGCCGAGGGCAATATGATGAGCGTTGCGGCAGGTATTGCTTCAACGGGCAAGACGGTATTTGCTTCATCATTTGCGATGTTCGCATCGGGCCGTGCATTCGAGCAGGTGAGAAACTCCATCGGTTATCCCCACCTTAACGTAAAGATCGGCGCAACTCACGGCGGTATTTCAGTTGGTGAGGATGGCGCTACACATCAATGCAATGAGGACTTCGCAACCATGCGCTCAATTCCCGAGATGGTTATCATCAATCCCTGCGATGCGGTTGAGGCGCGCGCGGCGGTTGAGGCGGCAATTTTGCACAACGGCCCCGTTTATATGAGATTTGGAAGATATGCGCTCCCCATTCTTTGTGGTGAGGATTATAAATTCGAGCTTGGTAAGGGTGTTTTGATGGCTGATGGTACTGACGTAACACTCGTTGGTACGGGCTTTATGGTTAGCACCTGTCTTGAGGCAAGAGAATTGCTTGCGCAAGAGGGAATCAGTGCGCGCGTTGTCAATATTCATACAATTAAGCCCATCGACAAGGATATTCTCGTAAAGGCGGCAAAGGAAACGGGTGCGCTCGTTACTGCCGAGGAGCATACGATATACGGCGGACTTGGTTCAGCCGTTGCCGAGGTGCTTGTTGAGAATCATCCCGTACCCATGGCGAGAGTTGGCGTTGAAGATACCTTCGGACGCTCGGGTACAGTTCCCGCACTTATGGAATATTACGGACTTACCGCCGCGAATATCGCGAAAAAGGCGAAGGAAGTAATTGCGAGAAAATAAAAAACACTGTGATATTTTGTCCGCTTTTTCTTTGTTTTTCTTTGGACAAAGAAAAAGCGGCTAAAGAATTTAGCTATTAAATAGCTAAAATTAGTACAAAAAGAGGTCAAAATGCGTTATTTCAAGAATAGATTTTTCTTAATAGCCCTAACCGTCGTGCTTTGCTTGACGGTCTTTTCCGTCGTGCTTTCGGCGTCGGGGCATTCTTGGTTCTTGAAGGACGCATTGAACGTCGTTTCCACGCCCGTTCGAGCGGTTTTCAACTTTTGCGCGGACGGAATTCAGGGATTCGTTGACTATTTTGCGGAGTTCGATAGAATTTCAAAGGAAAACGAGAAGCTAAGACAAGAGAATGACGAGCTGAGAAAGCTCAAAAACGATATTGAGGTCCTCAAGGAAGAGAATGCGTGGCTTAGAGATTTCCTTGAAATTAAGAATCATAACACCACCTTCGAGTTCGCCGATGCCACCGTTATCGGAAAGGGATCGGGAGCGACGAATAATATGCTCACCATAAACAAGGGCTCCCTCCACGGATTAAATGTTGGAATGAGTGTGATAACGGGGAAGGGACTTGTTGGCCGCATTGTCGAGGTCGGTCTTACCTCGAGCGAGGTAATGTGCATTCCCGACATTTCCGCATCGGTCGGTGCGCTTATCGAAAGAAGTGCGCTTTTGGGTATAGCTGAGGGCTATAGCCAAGGAAAATGCCGTTTCCTTTACACCACGGGACTTGCCGATTTCGAGGATGTGGCAGTTGGTGACGTTGTTATTTCGAGCGGAAAGGGAAGCGTCTATCCCTACGGTCTTATGATCGGCACCGTGATAGACCTCAAGATAGATGACGCAAGCCGTTCCGTAATAGCTACCGTTGAAACGGCAGTAAATTTTGAAGATATTAGTAGAGTAATGATTATAAAATCATTTACGGTTGAATAATATGAAAAAGGCAGAAAAAAAGGAAAGAATAGCTCTCATAATTGAAGAGCTCAAGAAGATATATCCCGAAGCTACGTGCGCACTGGAATTTGACGGTGCGCCTTGGAAGCTTCTTGTTATGGGAAGGCTCTCAGCACAGTGTACGGATGCGCGCGTCAACATTGTTTGCAGGGAGCTTTTTGCAAAATATCCCACCTGTGAATCATTGGGAAACGCCGAATAT
>JAZRCO010000080.1:0-2140 GCA_045659855.1 Eubacteriales bacterium
AAGAAATGCCTAAGATTATTGAAAATGCCCACGACCTTATCATTACCGAAGCGAAGCGTCAAATTAAAGAGAATGGCTATGACGCCGTTACCATAAGAGGAATCGCTAAGGGATGCGGAATCGGTCTTGGAACATTCTACAACTATTTTAAATCAAAGGAAATGCTGATCGCAACGTTTTTGCTTGAGGATTGGCAGCAAAGAATCAGTAACATTAACGATTTTAGTGTAAGAGTTGACGATATGCTTCTTTTGTGCGAAAAGATTCACTCAGAGCTTATGGGATTTATTAAATCTTATAACGATATTTTCACATCTACATCCGCGATAAGAGTTTTCAATTTATCGATGAGCTCCTATCACAAGGTGTTGAGAGCACAAATGGCCGAGCCCTTGCAGGCAACTGCGGAAAGAATAGGAATTGAAAACAGTGAATTTCTCGCGCAGTTCGTGGCAGAATCAATGATCGTTTGGACCGTTTCAGGCAAGAGCTTTGAGGAGCTCTCCCCCATATTAATTAAGCTATTCAAAAATTGACAATATTAAAGGAGACTAAAATGAGCAGCTTTGAAAATCTTCGCATAGTGGATAACTTCTATCAAACATCATTATTTTTCCCTATGCCCACAGTAATTATTTCAACCCTTTGTGAGGACGGTACAACCAACCTTGGTCCCTACTCACTCGTTCAGCCCTATTACGTTGCAGGTAAAGGATTCTACGCAATGCTTCTTTCCTGCCGTAACTCATCCAACACAGCGCAGAACATTCTCAGAAACGGAAAGTGTGCGCTCAACTTCATCGACGACAAGCCCAAGACCTTTAAGGAAGCGGTTAAGCTTTCTTGGCCCGGCGACAAGCCCTCTGACAAGATGCCCAAGTGCAATTTTAAGCTTGAGAAGAGCATGATTGAGGAGGAGAATCCCGAGGACGTAAGACCCATGGTGCTTACCGATGCTATTCAGGTAATCGAATGTACTTGGGTTCGCGAGCTTGACGGCGCTGAAAACGATCTTCCCGGCGAGCTTAACGGCTATGAGGGACCCTATCACGATTTCAACGGTATCACAAGTAAGTTTGGTGCTCACTTCATTCTTAAGATCGACAAGATCCTTATGAAGAAGAAGTATAGCGACGCCATCATTCGCGGTGTTAAGGCGAGCGATTTCCCCGCGCTTCCCGTTGACTACGGCTACCGTGACTCCAAGAACTTCTGGTTCCACAGAAAGACAAGAATGAGAGCCGAGCTTCTTCAAGTGAGAAAGGCATCTCTTGAGTCCGTTCGTTATGCGGCTGACCGTGCTGACGACGTTGTTAAGTTCACTGATGATGCTCTTGAAACCATCCTCGGTGTTCCGCGTGTATTCCTTTCAGTAGTTCTTAAGGGCTGCGTTGATTGGGCGAAGGAGAACAACGTTACTCTCGTTACTGCCGAGCACATGAAGATAATCAACGATAAGAGAGCCAAAGAAAAGAACAAAAAATAATTAATATACAATAAGGAGAATTGACTATGAAAGTTGTACTTGCAGGCGCTTTTGGTAATCTCGGCGCTGAAATACTCAAATGTCTTGTTGCGGACGGTCACGAGATCGTTGCAGCCGACTTGAAAGAAACACAGGTTGAGGGAACTGAGGGTAAGTATTCCTTCGTTGCCATCGACGCAACAAATCCCGAAACGCTCAAGGGCCTTTGCGAGGGCGCTGAAGTTGTAATCACAACAATGGGTCTTACGGGTGCATCCACACGCTTCACAGCTTACGACATCGACCACAAGGGTAATATGAATCTTTACGAGGAATGTGTAAGAGCGGGCGTTAAGAAATTTAACTACGTTTCCGTTATTTCCTGTGACGAGCCCGGTGCTGAAGAGGTGCCCATGCTCCACGCGAAATATCTCGTTGAGGAAGAGATCAAGAAGCAGCCCATGGATTACGTTATCTACCGCCCCATAGGCTACTTCTACGATATTGCAAAGGTATTTAAGCCCTACATTGACAAGGGTGAGATGCAGCTCCTCAAGGGCTACGGACACGTTAAGGCTAACGTTGTTGACTGTCCCGACTTTGCTCGTTTCATCGTTGACCATATGAACGATACAAACAAGACATATAACGTTGGTGGTAAGGAAACTTACAACT
>JAZRCO010000081.1:0-4423 GCA_045659855.1 Eubacteriales bacterium
TGGTTTTGGTATTCAAAAAAAGTGCCATAACCTATAGCAACTGCTTATCTTTTATCCACTTTTTCTTTGACGAAATAAGCGCAAAGAAAAAGTTCCCAAAAAGAAACGCTGAGCCAAGGGCTGCGCGCCCTTGAACCGCGCCACTACTCGTGGAGAGCCACTTTTAAAAAAGTGGACAAAACAACCTATTGGATAGTGCTAACAAGGCGCAAAACCTTAAGCCAAATGTAAACAAAATGTAAATTTTAGTTTACTATAAGATAAATTTCAATAATATATGTTATAATGTCTATATATTGTAATATTATTATTTATATATTATTTATTCGCCCGCGCGTGTGCGTGTACGCGAGAAAACATACTACCACGAAAGGAAGAAATATCGTGTCAAGCAATGCTTATTTAGAGGAAATTAAACTCGTTTGGAACATCGTTTACGAATCCTTTGGCGACTCGATGGCCATTTCAACAAGAGAGCTCTGGTTTAAGGATCTCACGGTTGAGGGCTACGAGGACGGCGTTATCACGATGGGCATTAAAAGCGAGCTCAAGCATAAAACCATTACTGAAAAATATACGGGCGAGCTTGCCCGCCGATTCTCCGAGGAGCTCGGATTTGAGGTTATAGTAAACGTTATCTTCACGGGCGTCCCGATCAACCACGAGGAAGCCGTTAAGAAGATTCTCGAAAAGGTTTCTATTGGAGATCCCACCTGGCGTCAGGAGGAGGAAGAGAGAAAGCGCAGGGAAGAGGAGGAAAGATCGCAAAGAGAGCAAAGATCATCCTTCCATCTCGGCTCAACAATGCCGCCCTTCAATTTCGAATACACCTTTGACAACTTCATCGTCGGCTCGTCCAACAAGTTCGCGCACGCGGCTTGTCTTGCGGTTGCCAACATGCCTGCAAAGAATTACAATCCCCTCTTCATTTACGGCCCCAGCGGAATCGGTAAGACTCACTTGCTCTACGCTATCACTAATCACTTAAGATCAAAAAATCCCAATGTTAGGGTCATCTACATAAAGGGTGAGGACTTCACCAACCAGCTCATCGACTCGCTTTCCCGTCAGGCGATGGCGGAATTCCGTGAGAAATACCGCGACTGCGACGTTCTCCTTATCGACGACATCCAGTTCATCGCGGGCAAGGTTTCAACACAGGAGGAATTCTTCCACACCTTCAACGCACTTTACGAGAGCGGAAAGCAGATCATCCTCACGAGCGACCGTCAGCCAAGAGAGATCAAGACTCTCGAGGACCGACTCAAAACTCGATTCGAGTGGGGACTAATTGCGGACATTCAAACACCCGACCTCGAGCTTAGAATCGCCATCATCAAGAAGAAGGCGGAGCAGGTCAACATTCAGCTTCCCGACGACGTGCTTACGTTCCTTGCTGAGAACCTTCGCTCCAACATCCGTCAAATCGAGGGCGCGATCAAGAAGCTCGGCGCGAGAGTATTCCTCACGGGCGAGAGCATTGATATGGATCTTGCACGCGGCTGCATAAACGAGCTTTTGGGCGGCGCTGAGCCAACGAGCATTACGGTCGAGAAGATATTCTCATCCATCTACCAAAAGTACGGCATCAAGAAGGAGGATCTCGTTTCCGCAAAGAGAAACAAGGAGATCGCATCAGTCCGTCACATCACCATTTACGTTATCCGCGAGGTAACGGAGATGTCGCTCCTCAGCATTGCAAAAATATTTAACAGGGACCACTCAACGATCCTTAGCTCAATTGAAAGGATCGAGCAGCGCATATACAGCGACAATATGCTCGACTTTGAGATCAAGGAGCTTATCAAAGAGGTTTCCCCCAACACATAACAACACGTACCATCTATATGGGACAATCACTAAATCAATTAACTTTCTAAAAAGAACGGAGATATAATTATGAAGATCAGATTCAACAGACACGAGCTTGCATCGGTTATAGCACCCCTTATGAACTGTGTGTCCACCAAGGTTACTGTTCCTGCGGCTGAGGGTATCCTTATTGAGGCGAAATTCCCCGACGTTTGCACACTTACAACCTTTGATCTTGAAAAGGGTATGAGAATCACCACTCACGCTCAGGTGCTCGAGGAGGGCTCCTTTATCATCAACGCTGTAAAATTCAATCAAACGCTTCGCGTTATGCCTGCCGACGAAATTGAGCTCGTTGTTGACGAAAGAAACGTTGCTTGCATCATTTGCGGCAAGTCAAGTCACAAGATGAACGCACTTGCGGGCTCCGATTTTCCTGCAATCCCCAAGCTCACATCAAACGATGCGTTTACGGTTAAGCAAAGCGATCTCAAGGAAATGTTCGGTCAAACTATGTACGCTATGGGCGTTAACGACCAAAGAAACATTCTCAACGGTACGTTCGTTAAAATGATCAACGAGCAGCTCACCATGGTTTCCTGCGACAATTTCAAGCTCGCTAAATGCGATAGAACGATCGAATACTCCACAGAGCAGGAATATGCGGGCACCTATAGAAACGCGTTTATTTTGCCCGTAAAGACGGTCACAGAGCTTGTTAAGCTCCTCTCCGACAACAAGGAGAAGACGACCCGTATCTTTATGACGAGAAAGAACATCGTTTTCGAGATCGGCGAGATCATTTTCTTTAGCCGTCTTATTGAGGGCGAATACCTTGACTACGACAGAATCATCGTTAAGAACCACAAATACAACACCGAGCTTGACCGCGACGAGCTTATCTCGGCTCTCGAGCGTGCGGCTCTCGTTACCGAGGAGAAGATCGCGGGCTCTCTTAGAAGCCACGTTAAGCTCATCTTCGACGGCAACCTTCTCAAGATTACCGCAAGCTCAAGTGCGGGCAGTACCTACGATGAAATTGAGATCGATGACATCGGTGCGCCCCTCACGATCGGCTTTAACAACCGTTACCTTATCAACTCCGTGAGAGCTTGCAATGCGGAAAGAATCAGACTCTCCCTTTCAAGCCACCTCTCATCTCTTAACATTACTCCCGCACAGTCCAAGGACGGCGTTGAGGAAGTGTTCATGCTCCTTCCCGTTAGACTTAAGGATTAATTGATATTCCCATATAAAAATTATGCTTTGTAAAAAGGTTGAACTCTGCAATTTTCGTAACGCGGAGAACGAGTCCGTTCAGTTCGACAGCGGTATAAACGTTCTCCACGGCGAAAACGCACAGGGAAAAACTAATTTGCTTGAGGCGATATATTACGTGTCGCTCGGCAAGAGCTTTCGTACCACTCACGATTCCGAGGTCATTCGCTTCGGTGAGGAGTATGCCTCCGTTTCGCTCGACTACGAGTGCGGCGGCAGGGATCAAAATATCACGATGCGCTTTTCTGACAAGCAAAGAAAGAACGTTACTCATAACGGTGTCAAGATAACCAAGCTATCCGAGCTCGTTGGCTCGTTCCGCGCGGTCCTCTTCTCGCCCGACCACCTGCAAATGATAAAGGACGGCCCTGCGCTCCGTCGAAACTATCTCGACGTTGCGATCTCACAAATCAGGCCGATGTACCTCTATTCGTTGCAAAAATACAATAAGATACTTAAAAACCGTAATGCGCTCATCAAGAATGCGCCCGACGATATGGCGACCTTTGAATCGACTGTCGATTTTTGGTCGGCTCAACTCGCTCACGAGGCGGCTCTCATCGCAAAGGCGAGGGCGGAGTACGTCGCTCGCTCGGGTGAGATAATTGCCGAATTCTATAAAAGAATGTGCGCAAGCGGTGAGATAAACGAAACACCCGAATTTATTTACGCGGGCTCCGCAAAGCAGGAGAGCGAGGACTATTTCGATCTCGAAAAGACTGAAAGGAGCTTTCTTAGACTCTTGAATGACTTCCACGAGCGCGAAATTGCCGCAGGATCAACGCTTTACGGTATCCATAAGGATGACATCACCATTAACCTTAACGGTAAAAATACGCGTCTTTACAGCTCTCAGGGGCAACAGCGCTCCCTTGCGCTCGCTATGAAGCTCGCCGAGGGCGAAATTTGCAGGATGGATTGCGGAGAATATCCCGTCTTCCTCTTCGACGACGTCTTCTCCGAGCTCGATGCAGGTAGAAGAAAAAATCTCTTGCGCGAAATTAACGACAGGCAGGTCATTATTACCTCCTGCGAGAACGATATGGACCTCGGTATCCCCTTTAAACGTATTGAGGTCGCTGCAGGAAAGTATATTGGTGGTTAGTTAACAACAAACCGCTCAAGCCGCTTGGGAAAGTTAGTTTGCGTTTAGGTCGCCTGCGCGGCGAGCGCCACCTTTGAAAAGGTGGACGAAACAATCGAGCGAGTTTGAGCTGGGTTTGCGTAAATTTTCAATAATTCACGGGTGAATTATTGGTACGAACAAACAAATGCCCTTACGAATACAAGTATTCGACGGACATTTCTTCGTCCGTACTACGAAAACCAATTC
>JAZRCO010000082.1:0-4009 GCA_045659855.1 Eubacteriales bacterium
TATTTTAAATATATAAAAATATATTTAACTGATTAATAGGTGATCGTTCTTGTGAAGGATATTTCACCTTCTCGAGAAAGGTTGATCACGCCTTTTCTCTCTTTGAATTCCTTGATTTCGTCGACGTATGACGGCAGGCACTGCCATGGCTCGATGCAAAGCATCCTTGAGCCGTGAGGATGCCACAAAAGAAGATTACTAAAGCCGTCAAAGGTAATTTCAACGATTTTTTCGTTGGTCTTCTTATCTTTAAGAGTTGCTTTTCTCGAATTGATATCACCTAGAATAACGGTTGCGCTATCATCGGTAAAGCTCTTTTCAAGGGGGAGTATTCTTCCCTCTCCGTGCTTCATTCTTTCACCCGTCAATAGACCTGCGCTATTGTGAACGAGGAAATCAAGCTTTTCGTCCTTTTCAAATTCAACGTAATAGCCGTCGACCTCACGATCAAGCGCAAAGGATTCGTGTCCTCCGCAGGCGAAGGGTATCGTTTGTTCGTCCATATTAATTATAGTATAACACACCTGATAACCCTTGGCAACAAGGCGATATTCAACTAAAAATTTAAATTCGTAAGGATAGACCGCTCTCGTTCTCTCGTTTGCGACGAGCTCAAATACTATACTCTCCTGAGCTTGACTGACGAGCGCGAATTCTTCGTTACGGCAAAAGCCGTGCTTTTGAACGCCGAAATCAACTCCGTCATAGATGAGGCGATTAAAACCCGCATAGGGGAAAAGTAGGATTGCGCATCCCGCCCACTCGCCCGTTTCGTTTTGCCAAGCGCGCTCCTTACCGTTATGGACAACGCTACGCACCTCGGCACCGAGGGAGTTTATCTTGATTTCAGTTTTATCGTTTTTAATCGTGTAAATCATATTAGCCAATCTTGGGCAAGCTCGCAGCCGCTACTGACTGTCCAACTCTTCTTGCCTTTTCGTCGGGAATGTTGAGAGTCATTTTACTATCGAGCTCGGGGAACTCGATCGCAATTACCTCTCTCGCTTTGTTCAAGAGGATTTCTCCGCCCTCGCCACTTGTTACTCGTCCCATAATGAGAACGTGCTTAATATCGTAAAATTCAGCGTAGTAAGCAAGTGTATAACCGAAATATGCACCGATTGTTTCATAGATCGCCTTAGCTCTCTCATCGCCCTCTTTCATAAGGTTTTGGACAACCTTGAGCTTTTCCGCGGGAGAAAGACTTTCATCGAGTTCGATTCCTGCATAGGGTGCGAGTTTGATAACTCCGTCCTGCGAGAAATATTTAACTCCGCAACCGTAGTCGCCCGACCACTCGTCAACCATTGCGTCCTCGTTATAGTCAACGGGAGCAAAAGCCAACTCATTGAGCCAACCTGTGATATTGCCGTCCATATCAACGTAACCTGCTGCCTCACTTGTGCCCATTGCGATGCCGAGGATTCCGTTATCCTCCAAGCTCATAGCACCTGCAAGAGCAGTTACGTCACCGTCGTTTGCAACTTCAATCGGGATATTTTCACCAATCTCTCTTGCAACGTCGATATACATATTTTTAACCGTTTTTTCAAAGTCCTCGTCATTAACTTTAATGAAGAGGGATGCAACCATTATCTTATTATCGATATAAACGCCTGCACTCGAAACACCGATAGCATCAACTCTCGGCATATGCGCCGCAGCGGTTTTCATTGCATTGAGAATGCCTTCATAATGGTAACTCGGATCGCTGTTGAGCTTCGGGAACCAAACAACCTCCTCGGAATATACGGTTTCACCGTCGATTACGGCTGACACCTTTCTATCCGAGCCGCCTGCGTCAAAGCCGATACGGCACCCGTCAAGGTGCTTGCCAACGGGACAAGCTGAGCTTTTTTCCTCGGGTGCGTCCTCAAGATCGCAAACGATGACCTCGAATTTTTCTTCGTATACTCGCTCCATAAAGCGAGCATCGAAATCTCTTGTTCCACCATAGCAGAAGGTATTTTTGATATATTCGCCAACAACCTTACTTCCTGCGATAGTCACCTTATATCCACCTGCAACCCACAAAAGAGTTTTTGCAATTCTGTCAATGAATTTGCAGTTCTCCTCATCGTGACCTGTGTTGTCTTTATATATTCTTGTTTTATATACGTATGTATAGCCCTGATTTCTTTCAACTGCAACAACGATGTCTTGTCCGTTGTCGCGAGTATTTTCTCTCATTTCCTTACAAACGAGAGCCATTGGCATAAAGCCGCTATCGAGCTTTGCTCCAATTTTAAGCTTCATATCTGACTACACCTCCGATAATAGTTTTCTTTACGTTAAATTCATTGTCAAGTATTACGATGTCCGCATCCTTGTGGAGCTCAATAGAGCCCTTTCTATCGGCAACACCAATAGCTGTTGCAGGGTTAAGAGTTGCGCAATTTACACACTCGTGGAGCGGAATTGTAGAGTTATTATACACATTCCAAACACCCTTATTGAGCTTAAGAACGCTACCTGCGATGGTTCCGTCCTCAAGCTTGCAAAGATTGTTCTTATAGATGATCTTTGCGCCGCCGAGAGTATATTCGCCCTCGGGAAGTCCACCTGCGGGCAAGCAGTCCGTGATGAAGCAAAGCTTTCTTCCCTTCATTCTATACACCATATCGTAAAGTGCGCTATCAACGTGATAGGTATCCACGATGAGCTCGCAAGAAACGTCGGAATTAAGTGCCGCACCCACAACACCCGGAGCACGGTGAGTCATGGGAGTCATCGCATTAAAGAGATGCGTTGCGTGCTTAACACCGTTCTTTGTGCTCTCCATTGCGGTGCCGTAGTCCGCCGAGGTGTGTCCCATAGAAACGACAACGTCGGTTTCGTCGGCTATTCTCTTTATCTCAAGGAAATCCTTGTCCTCTTCGGGAGCAAGTGTGATAATTTTGATTATATCTGCGTTTGCCTTAACGAAATCTGCGTCGGGTTTAAGTATGTATCTTTCGTCTTGTGCGCCTTTTTTAGATGCGGAGATAAATGGGCCTTCAGCGTGAACGCCAAGGATTGTTGAGCCGTAAAATTCACCGCTATCTCTAACGGCACGGCACGCATCAAGTGCGCCCTCGATAACCTTCATATCAACTGTCATCGTGGTGGGCAAAAAGCCCGTAACACCGTTCTCAACGAGACCGCCAGCAATGGTTTTGATGCTTTGTGCACTCGCATCGCAAACGTCCTTGCCAAGATAGCCGTGAATGTGAAGATCGATAAATCCCGGAGCAACGTAACCGCCGTTACAGTCGATTATTTGTGCCTCCTTGGGAATCTCGCACTCGTCAACGATTCCCTCTATTTTGTCCGTGATCAAGAGCACCTTGCCCTCCATCACCGTATCCTTAAGCAAAAGTTTTGAGTTTCTTAACGCGAGCATATCCTGCCTCCAGATTATTTTCGTCCCAATATCTCTGAATTCCGTATTCTTCAAGCTTAATGCAGAATTTATCGAAAAGCTCCTTGCTCTCCCAAACGTTTACGGGGAGCACTCCCTCGCTTATCGCAAAGGATGCAAGAAGACCTGCAACCTCACCAACGTTCCATTCCACGGGGTGCAAACGGTAACAACCGTTTGTGAGGTGGGTTGATCCGATATTCTTACAAGCGGGCAAAAGGTTCGTCATTCTCTCGGGGATCATCGCTCCGAGTGAAATGGTGAATCTATGCGTGGGTTTATAGAAAAACGTGTGTGTCTTTGAAGTAATGTGAAGATCGATGGGATAGCTTCCAACACCGACACTATCCGCAAATTTGCTTCTTTCCTCGTCGCAAACGTCGGTTGCGGTAATTGTGAATTTCGCCTTGATTCTTCTCGATTCTCTAATATACGGTGCCATTGAAAGTCCGTTTTCTGTACCGAGATATTCGGGTGCGAGTCTAAAGAAGGGATATCCCTTGCCGCCATCGTATCTGGGTGCCTCGGTTTGCAACCAATATACGAAGGAAAGTGTATATTGCTTAGCCAAATAGTCGTTTCTTTGCGCATCCTCACAATCAAAGAGGT
>JAZRCO010000083.1:0-1619 GCA_045659855.1 Eubacteriales bacterium
ATAAAAACCGAAAATCATCTCCGAAATCTTACATTCCAAAATAGAAGAGGCTGTCTCAAATGCGTTTTGCGTTTGAGATAGCCTCTTCGTATTATGTTTAATTCGTTTCGTTAATCCATTTCTTCACCCAAGCAAATAAAGCTTCGGACATCAAATTAAAATCTACCGCTCCGCCATTTTTCAAGCTCAAAAAGGTGTCAATGATACCCCTTTCATCGGTTGAAACAACATCTTGCAATTCACTTTTGTGTTTTATGTATTTGCCCGTTTGCTTAAAAGCGATAGCTTGCACAACAAAAGAAGCGGATTTATACAACCCTTTCAAAATATCCTCGCTCTTTTCGTGCAGCATATTATGAACGCATCCGTGATAGATATTGCAAACACCGATTTTGATTGCTCTTTCAACAGCTGCTTTGTCAAGCAACGGCAATAATTCATCAAGGCATCCTTTTATCTGGGTTGTATCATAATAAAACTGAAAAAGGTCGGAAGGCTCCCAAAGAAGAAGCTCGTCCTTTCCCGAAAGGAAACCGCAGATCAATTCTCTGTGCGGCAGAGCGTCAAGCATTGCATTGTATTTTTGAATATCCGAGGCGGTTAACCCGTCAAGTATAACAACAATATCAATATCACTCGTATCACAAGCTTCGCCGCGACCGTAGCTTCCTTGCAATCCAACAAACCATACATGGTTTTCAAATGTATGATTTAACTTTTGCAAAAAGTCATTCATCCAAGTAGTGATATCTATCATCTTAATCACCTCGCCAAATTCAAGTTTATCGATCAGTTAGATTATACCATAAAAACGGCAAAAAGTAAATACCCTATGCGAACTTCATATCTTGCGATATGGTGCTACGCACTTTGTTTTGCTAATCGCAAAACGCTCGCGGAGCAATCTGCACTCGCTCGCTGACGAGCGAGCTTGTCGACTCGCGTCGTTTGATTATCGTGATCGATTGATTAAATGCTCTTGGCTTTGTATTCTTTGAAAATGTGAACGTAGATTGTCGATATGCCTCGCATTGCTCGGCTCGATATATTTGCCTTGCGGCAAATTCGATATGTTTTCGCTCTGCTCAAACTCGATATGAGATAAATCCCTTTCGCTTTTGACATATCTCGCCTTTGGCGAGGAATGCAAAAGCATATCGAGCGACAGCTATATCGAGTTGCGTTAGCAACATATCGAAAATCCCGCAAGGGATTTATCTCGACGTTCTCAAAGAGATAACAAAAAATGCCCAACCGAAGTTGAGCATTTTTTGTATTCGACCAAAGGTCGAAATTATCTCTTGGAGAACTGAGGAGCACGACGTGCGGCCTTGAGACCGTACTTCTTTCTCTCCTTCATTCTGGGGTCACGAGTGAGAAGACCTGCCTTCTTAAGAGCACCCTTGTAGGTCTCGTCAGCGGTGAGGAGTGCACGAGCGACGCCGTGACGGATCGCACCTGCCTGGCCGGAGAAGCCGCCGCCGTGAACGTTAGCAACGATGTCGAACTTACCCTCGGTCTCGGTAACGCCGAAGGGCTGATTTACGATGAGCTTGAGGGTTTCAAGGCCAAAGTAATCGTCAATGTCTCTGCCGTTGATGGTGATAGCACCGGTACCG
>JAZRCO010000084.1:0-1848 GCA_045659855.1 Eubacteriales bacterium
TTTTCCATCATACGCTTTGCCATCTCAACGGCTTTGTGCTCGTCATATATCATAATAGGAATGATAGGGGTGCCACCGTCTTGAACCTCAAGACCGATCTCTTTGATTTTTTCAGCAAAGAGTTTTGTGTTTATAAAGAGCTTGTCACGTCTCGACGTGTCGTGTTCTATCAGCTCAAGAACCTTAAGAGAACCTGCTGCAACAGCAGGCGCCAAGGTATTGGAGAACAGGTAGGGGCGAGAACGTTGACGAAGAAGGTCAATGATTTCTTTTCTTCCGGAAGTAAAGCCGCCGGATGCTCCACCAAGCGCTTTGCCGAAAGTACCGGTTATAATATCAACTCTGCCCATAACACCGCAGTACTCAGCGGTTCCTCTTCCGTGTGCGCCCATAAAGCCTGTAGAATGGCTATCATCAACCATAACGAGTGCGCCGTATTCATCTGCCAAGTCACAGATGCTCTTTAGGTCGGCTACTATACCGTCCATTGAGAAAACACCGTCAGTGGCAATTAACTTAATCCTTGCGTTCTTTGCTTCTTCGAGCTTTGCTCGAAGGTCGTTCATATTGTTGTTTTTGTAACGGAATCTTTGTGCTTTACAAAGACGTATTCCGTCTATAATACTCGCGTGATTTAATTCGTCGCTTATCACGGCATCTTGGTCGGTAAGAAGAGTTTCAAAAAGACCGCCGTTTGCATCAAAACAAGAGGAGTAAAGAATCGTATCATCCGTACCGAGAAACGCGCTTAACTTACTCTCGAGTGTTTTATGCAATTGCTGAGTTCCGCAGATAAATCTTACCGATGAAAGTCCATAACCGTATTGATCGTAGCTTGCCTTTGCAGCTTCTATAATGTCCTTGTTATTAGCAAGTCCGAGATAATTATTGGCGCACATATTTATGACTTCTCTTCCGTCGGAAAGACCAACCCTTGAGCCTTGAGGAGTAACTATGATCTTTTCGTGTTTCTGAAGGCCGTCCCTTTCTATGTTCTCGCAAATTTCTGTGAAATAATTAAGCACGTTTTTTTTCATTTTTTCTCCTCATCCTTCGTTTAACTTTTCCCAATCAAGAATAACTTTTCCTGATTTTCCGCTGTTCATTGCCTCAAAACCCAATTCGTAATCTCTTACGTCCATTCTATGAGTTATGATATTTGAAATATCAAGACCGCCTTGGAGCATTGCAGACATCTTATACCAAGTTTCGTGCATCTCTCGTCCATAAATTCCCTTTAAGATCAAACCGTTAAAGATGACCTTCGACCAATCGATCTTTGCATCATTCTTCAAGATTCCGAGCAGAGCGATCTTACCGCCATGCACCATATTGTCTATCATAGTGTTCAAGGCAATCTCACTGCCGGACATTTCAAGACCTACATCAAATCCCTCTTTAATGAGAACTTTATCCATAATGTCAGTTAGGCTTTCTTTAGCGGTATTTACGGTGTGCTTAATTCCAAGACTTCTTGCAAGCTTCAATCTATCTTCATTTATATCTGTTATGACAACGTTCCTAGCTCCTGCATACTTGCAAACGGCACCTGCCATAATTCCGATCGGGCCCGCTCCGGTGATAAGAACATCCTCGCCAACTACGTTAAAGGAGAGCGCTGTGTGTACTGCGTTACCAAAGGGGTCAAAAATAGAATACATCTCTTCACTGATACCGCTTTGACATTTACGCACGTTCTCAGCGGGGATAACAAGATATTGCGCAAATGCTCCGTCGCGGTTAACTCCAACACCTATGGTTTCCTTGCAAAGATGTCCGTGTCCTGCAAGACAGTTCCTGCATTTTCCACACACAATGTGTCCTTCGCCCGAAACGAGATCGCCAACC
>JAZRCO010000085.1:0-2865 GCA_045659855.1 Eubacteriales bacterium
GTTGCTAACATGCTTCTCTTCTTCGCTTCGGATGAATCCCGCGCTATCACAGGTCAGTCCATCGTAACCGATTTCGGTTCTACACTTTAATTTGAAATAAAGAGCCCCTTGCTAAATTGCAAGGGGCTTTTGTTTATGAAGCTAAAAGATTAGTTGATGCCGAGAACCTTGTATCCCTGTGCTTCAACCGTGGCGGTGAGTGTCGCATCGTCAACGGGTGCGTTGAGAACAACTACCGCCTCCTTGTTTGTGTGACTGGGTGTTGCACTTTCAACTCCGGCAAGCGCTTCAAGTGCCTTTTTAACGTGTGCTTCACAGTGGGGGCACATCATACCCTCTATCTTGATGATTCTTGTCATTTTCTTAAACTCCTTTATTTTATGATTTTTGTAAACGTTAACGAAATTTAATCTTAGTGCGTTACTTACCACGCAAAAGCTTGAAAGACTCATTGCCGCAGCGCCTATCATGGGGGTGAGAGTTATCCCGAGAGGGATGAGCACGCCCGCGGCGAGCGGAATTCCGAGCGCATTGTAGAAGAACGCCCAAAAAAGACTTAGCTTTATATTTTTTAGTGTGGCACGGCTGAGCTTGATAGCGGCGGGAAGATCCGCCATATTGCTCTTGATTAGCACGATGCTTGAGCTGTCGATGGCAATATCGGTGCCACTGCCGATCGATATTCCCGTGTCGGCGGTGGTGAGGGCGGGGGCGTCGTTGATACCGTCGCCAACCATGGCTACCTTGCCGTATTTCTTGAGGTTTTTGATGACCTCCTCCTTGCCGTCGGGGAGTACGTTGGCAACAACGTCGTCAATGCCGACCTGAGCCGCGATTGAAGCGGCGGTGCGCTCGTTATCCCCCGTGAGCATTACGGGTCTTATGCCCATGCGCTTTAGCTCGGCTATTGCCTCGATGGCATCGGGCTTTATTGTGTCGGCAACCGCAATGATGCCGAGTATCTTGTCGTTTTTGGTAAAGAACATCGGCGTTTTACCGCTTTGAGCGAGGGAATTCGCCCCACCTCGAATGCTATCGGGAAGAGTGGCAAATTTTTCGATAAATCTTTCGTTTCCACCCCTTACCGTTGTGCCGTTGATATTTCCCTCAAGACCGTTGCCTGCAACCGCTTTGAAATCGGATGCCGTGAGAGGTGGGATATTATTCTCCTCGCAATAAGCGATTATTGCGCGTGAGAGGGGATGCTCACTTTGCTTTTCCAGCGAATAAGCGAGGGATAGAAGCTCATTCTCTTCAATACCGTCGGCGCAAATAACGTTTGTCACCTTGGGAGAGCCGAGCGTTATCGTACCCGTTTTGTCGAGCGCGATAACGTTGATTTTTCCCGCCTCCTCAAGAGAGGTTGCGTTTTTGAAAAGGATTCCGTTCTTGGCGCCCACTCCGCTTCCGACCATGATGGATACGGGCGTTGCGAGTCCCAAGGCACAAGGACAGCTTATAACAAGCACCGAAATCGCTCTTGTGAGGGAGAATCCTATATCCTTACCGAGCAAGGACCAAGCTATTAGTGTTATTATGGATATTACTATAACGGTGGGAACGAATATTCCCGACACCTTGTCGGCAAGCTTGGCGATGGGTGCCTTGCTTGAGGATGCTTCCTCCACCATTTTAATGATTCGGGAGAGCACGGTGGATTCGCTCACCTCGGTCGCGCGACATTTTAAGAAGCCCGAGAGGTTGATGGTCGCTGAGTAAACCTTATCTCCCACCGCCTTGTCAACGGGAATGCTTTCTCCCGTGAGCGCACTTTCATCGATGGCGCTCTCGCCCTCGAGCACGATGCCGTCAACCGCAACGCTCTCACCCGGACGGATAACAAATACATCACCAATGCATACCTCCGATACCGAAAGGGTGATTTCCTTGCCGTCCCTTATAACCTTTGCGCTTTCGGGGGCGAGGGAGGTGAGCTTGTCAAGAGCATCGGTCGTTTTACCCTTGGCGATCGCCTCAAGCATCTTTCCGAGTGTGATCAAAACGAGAATCATCGCCGCTGACTCAAAATACAGGCCGTGAAGTATCTCCGCCTTGGCAATGACGTCCGGTACGCCAATCATCTTGACTAGAAGACAAGCGCTGTATATGAACGACACTCCCGAGCCGAGAGCCACGAGGGTATCCATATTGGGAGCAAGCTTAATTGCGGACTTAAATCCGCTTATAAAGAATTTTCTATTGATTATCGCAATAATAATGCAAAGCAGCATTTGCAAAATCGCAATGCTTATGGGATTGCCCTCTAAGATTTGTGGGAGGGGCAGAGAAAGCATATTGTGTCCCATTGCAATATACATAAGAGCAATTAAAAATCCAAGCGATATCAAAAAGCGACGTTTTAGTACCTTTATTTCATTGTTTGCTTTCGACGTATTCGATTTTTTCCTTGCATCAAGCGATTTCGAGTTGGCAAGTGAAGCACCGTATCCCGCATTCGTGACTGCGTCGATTATTTGCGCATCCGTGGCGCTGCCCGTAACCTCCATGGAATTTGTGAGGAGATTGACAGAGCAGGTGTCCACACCGTCAACGGAACTAACCGCTCTTTCAACGCGTGCGGAGCATGCAGCGCAGCTCATGCCGCTTATATCGTATTTTCTCAATTTATCACCTTCTAACGTATTAATTATATACCAAAAGCCGCCAAAAATCAAGCGAAAAAGTAAATATCTTTTACCATCCTCCCGCCCCATCCCCCGCTGACCCCGAAAAACCGTCATTTTGCACAAAAATGGCGCTTGAATTTTTACGCGCGGTGTGCAAAAAGATGCAAAATTCTCTTGCAATCGTTCTTTTTTCAAGATATAATAGTATCATAAGATGATGGAAGGAGACTTCCGCTCT
>JAZRCO010000086.1:0-4895 GCA_045659855.1 Eubacteriales bacterium
ATTCAGCCATGCCAACCTTGGCAAGATATTTCATCGCGTTTGCTTTCGCCTCTTCCTTGCTCCTCTTGAGCACGACCGTCTGAGGACGAACACAGTTGTCAAGAACGGTCATATTATTGAAAAGATTGAATTGCTGGAACACCATTACGATCTTTGAACGGTACTCGTTAACGTCGATATCTCCACCGAGCACGCTCTTTTCATAGAAGCAAACGTCACCGCTTGTAACGTCCTCGAGGAGATTGATGCAGCGAAGCATCGTGCTCTTACCCGATCCCGATGAGCCGATAACGGAAATAACCTCGTTCTTTTTGATTTCGAGGTCGATTCCCTTCAAAATCTCGCGTCCAGAGAAGCTTTTCTTAAGGTTTTTTAATGTAATTACGTTTTCCATTATCTAAACACCTTCTCTTCCTTTTTAACGTGGATCTCAGCATTGGAGTCGGACTGTGAGCCGCAAATAGTATATGAATCACTGCCTGCAAGCTTCTTCTCGCAAAGACGAAGAATTCTTGTTACCGTGAAAGTGAGCACAAAATAGATCACCGCACAAATGATGTATGCGGGAACGGGCTTTGCATAAGTACCGCCCGCCTGCTTGGCAACGAACATAAGCTCCGTGATTGCTACGATATTGAGCACCGAGCTATCCTTAATATTTACCACGAACTCGTTGCCGATAGAGGGCATGATGTTCTTGATAACCTGCGGGAGAACAACGTGGTACATCGTTTGGAAATGGTTCATTCCGATTGCGTGAGCGCCCTCAAACTGTCCCTTATCTATGGAGATGATACCGCCGCGAACGATCTCCGCCATATATGCACCTGTATTGAACGAGATGATGATTATTGCGGAAAGAATGCCGTCACCTATTTTGCTAATCCCCATAGGAACAAAAAGACTATAGTGGATAATGAGCGCCTGCACCATCATAGGTGTTCCTCTTATTATCTCAACGTAAGCATTGAGAACGAAGTTCACCGCTGTAAGAAGCACCTTGAGCACGGGGTTTGTGTTCTTATTGGTGGGCACCGTTCTAATAATCGCTATCACAAGGCCTATCAAAAAGCCGATAACTGTTCCCGTGAGGGACATTATGAGAGTATTTTTAGTTCCGTTTAAAAAGAGCTCCCAATACTCTTCAGTTAATTTTACAATCCAATCAAATAAATTCATTCTATTAAACCAATATAAATTTCAAATTTTATTCAGTAATGGGCTGACGGTCGATAGCCGCATTCATGATAGCTTCCTTTTGAGAATCCAAGGACGCAAGCACCTTATTGATCTCAGCGGTAAGGTTGGAATTCTTACGAACACCAACGGAAATGGATGATTCAGCGGGGTCGCAAACGAATCCGTTGCCGTCAGCGAATTCGATGAACATAAAGCTTGAGTTTGCCGCAACTGCACTTACTGCACCGGGCTTTTCACAAACGTAACCGTCGATGGAACCGCCGTCAAGAGCCATAATGAGAGCGCCGAAGTCCTCAAGAGCTGTGCCCTTATTTACGCCGTTAATCTGGTCGATAACGCCATAGTGGAAGGTATTGATCTGACCTGTAATGGTCGCGCCGCTAAAGTCCTGAATAGAGGTTGCACCTGTGTAAGCGCCGTCCTTGCGAATAACCATAACAAGCTCGGAATCAAAATATGTATCGGTAAAGTCGATGGAGAGCTTTCTTTCTTCAGTAGGAGACATACCTGCGATGATCATATCGATTTCGCCTGCCTCGAGAGCTGCGATAAGTCCGCCCCATTCGATCGCCTTGATTTCAAGCTCAACGCCGAGAGCTTCAGCGATTGCCTTAGCAATAACAACGTCATAACCGTCAGCATATGCGCCGGGATTGTTGGAGATCGGAACTGTATGTTCGCCTGCTGTGCTTGTTGTCCAGTTGTAGGGTGCATATGCACATTCCATACCTACAACGATCTTGCCCTTGGATTTAACGTTCTCAAGGTCGCTCGCCGCGTCTGTGCCACCGCCTGTGCAAGACACAAGCGCGAATGTTGTGAAGAGAATGCAGATAACTGCAAGAAGTGAGATAAGAGTGATGTTTCTTTTCATTTTGTTTGTTTCCTTTCAAACCTAATATTCTTGCAAATAAAATAGTCGGAGCAAAGTGCCCCGACCGTGATTATCCCATAAATAAGGTTCAACAATTCGAAAGCAGCACTCCACAAAAATTGTGACAGTCAAGCAGGTATTTCCCACTTGCCCAGCAACCCTCCTCTCAAAAGAAGAATCACTTCGGCGATATTGCCTCGTTTGCACGCTTTGGGTGTTTGAGCACCAACGCACAAGCTAATCGTTACCGCGCCTCTAACTATTCTTAGTCCGAATATTTAATTTACTGATACATTGTAGCACAGTATTCACTAATTGTCAATAGGTTTTAAAAAATTAATACCGATAATTATTGCTTGATTTTGCAAAAACGCTCTACCTTGCTTGACGCACTCGCTTGCGAAATTAACGCACTCGCATCCCGCTTCCCTTCGCTCGCGGAACTTGTCGACTCTTGGACACCACAAACAAAATCAAAAGGAGAGTCCAATAGACTCTAAGGTTGTTGTGGTGGATTTGTGGCGGGGGCTTTGCCTTCGGCAAAATAATTTCGCGCTCGGCTTACAAGCGAGCTTGACGCACTCGCTTGCGAAATTAACGCACTCGCATTCCGCTTCCCTTCGCTCGCGGAACTTGTCGACTCTTGGACACCACAAACAAAATCAAAAGGAGAGTCCAATGGACTCTCCTTTTGATTTTGGTCGAAGTGGCGGGACTCGAACTCGCGGCCTCCAGTACCCGAAACTGGCGCGCTACCACCTGCGCTACACCTCGTTATTCAACTCATTAAATATACCACAATTCTATCAAATTGTCAATACCTTTAATAAAATTATGACGCAAAACAAAAGCAGGCGCTTATGCGCCTGCTCGTTTATTTAGTAATTTGTTTTATTTAAATTACATGCCAAGGAGCTTCTTAATCAAGTCGATCAACTGCATAATAAGAGCGATGATCTTCTCGAAGAAGTTCATTTCGAGTTCGGGTTCGTCAACGATAGGTGCATCTTCATGACCTTCGCACTTATCAGCACAAGCTGCTTCTGTGCATTCAGCATCTGTGCACTTGCCGCATTCTTCACATACGCTTTCGCATGTATGCTCGGGCTCGGGATCGGGCAATGCTGCCTTGAAGGAAACGTTGATGTCGTATTCTCTATTATCTTCGCCTACGAAGTCGAAGTTGATACCTACCCAGTATGTACCTGCCTTTTCGAAGGTTACTTCCAATGTATCAGTAACAGCATCAACACCGTCACCAAGCATTACGTCAACGTTCCACTGAAAAGGTGTTGAACCTGTAAGAGCGCCACCTTCAAGATCTTCAACGGGAATTGTCCATACGTATGTCTTCAAGGGCTTAAGACCGGAGATTACATATGTACCGGGCTCAGTGATTGTAAGGAAGAGGTATTCTGCCTTAGCAGCGATGAGAGCGTCAGTTACTACGTAGTGGCTATCACCAACAACGATAGAGTTCTTTTCAACAACTTCGCCGCCTACGGATACGTTAACTGTGAATGTACCAGTAATGCCTTCTTTACCTACCAAGATGTGGTATGTTACGCCTGCCTCAAGATCAGCAACGCCACCGTTACCAACGTATGCATTGAGGTCGCCCATATTCTTGGAGCTAAGAATGTAAATTGTGAGGTCAGCACATGCAAATGTGTATGTACCGGAAGTTTCGGGTGTGAATGAGTACCAAGCAACTGCGTTGCCTGTAAGGTTTGTAGTTGTACCGTCGATAACTACTTCGTTATCGCCAAGAACGAGTGCGGGATCTTCTACTTCTACAGGAGGAGTTGTCTTTTCAACCTTAACTGTAGCAACACCTGTTGTTGCGGGTGTAAGGAAAGCTACGCAGATATTATATGTACCAACGTCAAGCTCTGTGCCTGTAACTGCACCATAAGCTGCATCATAAACGAGAGCAAGAACGCCTTCTCCACCGAAGGTATAGTTATCCTTTTCTGTTACTTCGAAAGGAACCCAAACGATATAGTAACCAGCACCGTTATCAAGAGCGTCTGTGATGAGGATCTTGTTTTCACCAAGTGCAAGAGCATTAACCCAAGCGGACTTAGTAACTGCTACGTTGAATTCGCCTGCAGCACCGTTGCCAAGGCAAATGAGGTATGTGCCTGCTTCAAGGTTAGCAACGCCTGTAGCACTTACAAGAGCGCCTTCAGCTGTGAAAATGAATGCAAGAGCGCCATTATCACCTACGAAAGAGTAACGAGCAGCTTCATCAGCTGTGAAAGGAACCCATTCAACAGGAAGACCGTAGTCGTTAAGTGTTGCACCGGAAACAACGATCTTGTTTGTATCGCCAACAACGAGTGTGTTAACGTGAGGAGCTACATATTCAGGGTCGATCTCGCCGCATTCACACTTACCTTCTGTGAAGACATGTGTATGGGGAGCTACAACGTCAATAGTAACTGTTGTACCCTTAAGAGTAACTGTTACTGTGCTACCTGCTTTAGCTACTGTGTATGACTTGTCAGCAGAAGGATATGCTGTGCCCCAGTCGTGGTCACGAGCAACCTTAAGCAAGTATGAGCCAGCTGCAACGTTTGTATATACCTTTGTATATACGCCGTCAGCATATGTCATATCGTTTGCGGTGTTAGCGGGAGCCCATTCACCGTTCATATGTGCACCTGAACCTGCAACTGTGAATGTTGCCTGAACGTTACATCTTGTGCAAAGGTGAGCGGAATTGTATGTGTGACCGAGTTCGGAAACTACGGGGTCGCCACAATCCAAGCACTTCTGAGGTGTTGTACATGTTGCTGCTTCGCCAAGATTAGCGTGT
>JAZRCO010000087.1:0-1670 GCA_045659855.1 Eubacteriales bacterium
CGCTTCCGAATTCATGCAGGAATTCTCTGCAGGCAGAAAGGCGAAGTTCCTTGCAACTCGCCGCAAGGAGTCCGAGCACAAGCTCGAAGAGACAGGCGCTGAGCTCCGCAAGATGATGAGCTGGCTCAAGAAATAAGTTGAAATAAAACAAAACTATACCGTTGTGCCGCGCAGTCGCGGCACAACGGAAAAATAATAAGGAGGGTAAGAATATGTTAATGGCGGTAAACGTTGGAAATTCAAGAATTTCCTTCGGCTTCTTTAATGAGAATTGTTGTGAGCTTATCGCAAAATTCAAGATAGCTACCGACACAAACAAGACCTCCGACGAATATCTTGCCTTGGTAAAGGCTATCGCAAAAGAAATCGTTCCTTCTTTTGAGGACGTTTCGGATTGTATTTTTTCGTCCGTCGTTCCGCAGCTCACCTCCGTTATAAGCCAAATGCTTGAGAGGATCACGGGAGCAGCGCCAAAGGCAGTTGGTCCCGGACTTAAAACGGGCTTTGCGATAAAGATAGACACTCCCTCGGAGCTTGGCGCTGATATCGTTGCGAACACGGCGGCGGTCATTGGTGAGGCAAAGGAGAAGGGTGAGCACGACTTTACCTCGATCGTAGCAGATATGGGAACTGTGACCACAGTTTCTGCAATCAACAAGGACGGAGAATATATAGGATGCTCGATATTTCCGGGTGTTGCCATTTCGTTTGACGCTATGCACGGTAAGACCGCGCAGCTTCCAAATGTTGTTCCCGACAGCCCCTCAAGAGCGATAGGGAAGAATTCGAGAGACGCTTTGCGCTCGGGAATCATTCTCGGAAACGCGATGATACTTGACGGAATGTGTGAGAGATTTGCAAGGGAGATGAGGTGCGACCTCAAAAAGATAAGACTGGTTGCGACCGGTGAGTTTGCGCAGAGAGTTATAGAAAACTGCAAATATGATTTTTTATTTGATGAGGATATCACCCTTAAGGGCTTGAGATATCTTAATGAAAGCAATAAGAAAAACGAAAATTGACTTTGATAATATCGGCTATGCCGTTGTTATATAATTTTAAGCACCGTACCCGCGCGGACGGTAGCATCGGGTGAGAGTCCCGAGGAAAGGAACATACTATGTTCAAAACAAATTTTTTTATGACAGCACAGACGGCTGTACATTCAAAATGAGGAGGGTGTGAAAATGACATCAAATGCTCGTAATAAGAAGATCGTTCGCATGGTGGAAATGGCTATGCTCGTAGCGCTCGTTGTGGTGCTTCAGATGGTAAGCGCGATGATACCGCCTATCGGAGGTCTCGTTTCTATTACTCTTACGCTTATCCCTGTAGTGATCGGTGCAATACTCTTTGGCAAAAAGGGAGGAGCTATCCTCGGTTTTGCCTTTGGTCTTATCGTTCTTATCAACTGTATAACCGGAATGGATCCCGGTGGAAACATTTTGTGGACGTCGAATCCCATTTGTACGGCGCTTATCTGCTTTGTAAAGGGTATTGCGGCAGGCTTCGTTCCCGCTGTGCTTTACGAGCTTATAAAGGGTAAGTCGCAGGAAGCTTCGGTAGGCAAAAAATATGCGGCGTCGGTCGTTGCGGCACTTTCCGCACCCGTTGTAAACACAGGCCTTTTCGTCCTTGGAATGTTTGCCTTCTTTATGGACACTCTTGCA
>JAZRCO010000088.1:0-4583 GCA_045659855.1 Eubacteriales bacterium
AAAGTCTTTGCTTTTGTCCGCCCGAAACGTTCGTGCCACCCTGTTCAAGATTTGTATCGTAACCGGAGCTAAAGCTTGTGATAAATCCGTCCGCCTGCGCATAGTCAGCCGCCTCACGGATTTCCTCAATGCTCGCTTCACTGTCACCCCATTTGAGGTTATCAAGTATGCTTCCTGAGAACAGCACATTCTTTTGAAGCACCATACCAACTCCCTCACGGAGATTGTAGAGCGAATAATCCTTAACGTTAATTCCGTCAACGAGGATTTCACCCTCATCGGCATCATAGAGTCTGGCAATCATTGAAACAAGAGTCGTTTTACCTGAGCCGGTTGATCCGATAATTCCGACCGTATCTCCTGCCTTGATTTTAAAGTTAATATTGTCGAGCACCTTTTCTTCGCTATCCTTATAATAGCGGAAGGAAACGTCTCTAAATTCGATTTCACCGCGCTCAACGAGGTGCTCGGACGCATTTGACGAATCTGCAATATCGATTTCCTCATTCATAACCTCGGCAATTCTCTTGGCGGATGCCATGGAGCGCGAGAACATCATAAAGAGGAAAGTAACCATCATAAGTGATGACAAGATTTGAGTAATATAGGTAACGAAGGAAGCAAAATCTCCCGTTTTCATATCCCCCGCGATAACCTGCTGTCCACCAAACCAATAAACTGCAATTGCGGTTGCGTTCATAATAAACGTCATAACGGGTGACATCAATATCATATTCTTCATAGCGGCACCCGCATTGCTCTTAAGGTTTGCGTTCGCCGTTCTGAATTTTTGCTCCTCCAAATCCTCTCTAACAAAGGATTTTACTACTCTCATGTTAGTGAGATTCTCTTGAACTGTGGAGTTAAGCGCGTCAATCTTTGTTTGCATTTTGCCAAACAGTGGGAATCCACTCACGATTATGCATCCGATTGCAACGAGCAAGGTAGGTACGGACACAGCAAGAACGACTGACAACGAAGGATTAAGATTTATCGCCATGATAAGCGCACCGATTAGCATACCTGGTGAACGGAAGAACATTCTAAGCATCATATTGATGAAATGCTGGATTTGAGTTACGTCATTTGTCAAACGGGTAACCAATGATGCGGAGCTGAAGTGGTCGATATTCGAGAAAGAAAAGTTTTGAATCTTCTTGTAAATATCAGCTCTAAGGTCAGCGGCAAAGTTAACCGATGCCTTGCCCGCATAATACGCTCCACCAACGCCGCCAAGCATCATAAGGAGTGCCGTGCAAATCATTCCCACCGCAATCGCTACGATGAAAAAAGCATTGTTTCCAATCATGTCATAAAGCCAAAGGATAATTCCCGGAACGTTTTCCATATTGCCGTCAATTCCGAGATTAATGATATATGCGAGAAGTCTGGGCATCAATATTTCTCCCACTACCTCTATTACCATGCATACAGGCCCTAAAACGAAGAACGGAAAATAGGGCTTAATATATTTCCACCAATTAATTGTACTATTCTTTTTCATTTGTCTTCCTCACACATACGTTTTCATCACATTTATCAAGCAATCGTGCTTGCATTTTATCCAATAATTCATTAAAGGTACCAAAGTCCTCTTCGTTAAAATCGGCAAATGCCGAAATATCAACCTCTTTAAAGAATTCCTGGGATTGTCTAACAATCTCTTTTCCCTTTTCGGTTATGATTATCTTGTTGCACCTACTGTCGTTTTCGATGCTCGACCTCGTAATATATCCCTCGGTTTCAAGCTCCTTAAGAGTTCTCGCAATTGCCGCAGGAGTGATGCAAAACTTTTCAGCAAGCATCTTTTGCGAGGTGACCTCACCCTCCTTTGCTATATACATCAACAGATGGTGTTGACTGTGGTGTATTCCCATATCGGAAATATTGCGTTCAAAGACATTTCGATGCAAAATGCCTATCCTAACCATCTTCCGAAATGTGTCTCTACAGCGTTCAAATTCTATATCGTTCATATTGCCTCCAGCAAATTAATTAACACGTTAACAATTATATCACAGATTGCCAAAAAGTCAATAGCTTTTAACAATTTTTAACAAAAAAATAAGGCCCTTAACATAATTAAAGGCCTTAGAATTATTAGAGTAAGCAAATTCCCTGATTCTCACAAAATTCGTGGTCGGATTCGCTCCAAAAGGACGATTGAACCTCACGGATATGGGCTTTTCCCAAGAAAATCATACACATTCTTGACTGACCGATTCCGCCGCCGATTGTGTATGGGAGCTCGCCCTTAAGAAGTGCGCTGTGGAACGGAAGCGATGCCCTATCCTCACATCCGCAAATTGCAAGCTGCTCAAGCATTTTTGATTCGTCAACACGGATTCCCATTGAGGAGAGCTCAAGCGCTATATCAAGCACGGGATAATAAACCAAAATGTCACCGTTAAGTGTCCAGTCATCATAGTCGGGAGCTCTACCGTCGTGCTTTTCACCCGATTTCAAGGCGCCGCCGATCTTCATTAAGAATACGGCTTTTTTCTCCTTGCAAATCTCATATTCTCTTTCCTTAGATGAAAGCTCGGGGTATCTATCCTCAAGCTCTTGGGTGGTAACAAACTCGATCTCCTCGGGAAGAATTCTTCCAATAAAAGGATACTCGCTCGAAATATAAATTTCGGTATGTCTTAATGCTCTATATATCGATTTAACCGTCTTTTTCAACGTGTGCTCGTTACGCTCGGAGCGGTCTATTATCTTCTCCCAGTCCCATTGGTCAACGAACATAGAGTGAATGTTGTCCAACTCTTCGTCGCGTCTAATAGCATTCATATCGGTATAAAGTCCTTCTTGATGGCCGAACTTGTAGGTCTTGAGAGCCATTCTCTTCCACTTAGCAAGAGAGTGAACTATCTCAAGATTTTCACCGTTACGAATATCAAATGAAACAGGTCTTTCGTGACCATTTAGGTTATCGTTAAGACCACTATCCGAACGAACGAAGATCGGTGCGGACACACGGGTGAGATTAAGCTCGACAGCGAGCTGTCTTTCAAAAAAGTCCTTGACCTTTTTGATGGCAACCTCGGTCTCTCTAAGCGAAAGGATCGATTTATAATCACTTGGTATTGAAAAATGTAACATAGTTGCTCCTGATATTAATCCTTATTTTGTATCATTTCGTAGAGCTTGTCGGAAAGGTCAACAAACTCCTTGATATCAAGGCGCTCTCCTCTAATATCCGCCTTATGTCCGCACGAAACGATGGCCTCGGTTATTTCTTCCTTCGTCAGCTCGGAGAAGGATGCGCTGAGCGCGTTGGGCAAGGTTTTTCTTCTTTGCTCAAAGGCGCCCTTTATCGTTCTAAAGAGGATTTTTTCATCCTTGGGTGCGTAGGGCTTCTCCTTATGAAGCTTTATTCTAACCACCGTCGAATTAACCTTGGGGGCAGGCATGAAGTTACCTGCACTAACAGTAAAAAGCTTTTCGGTTATTCCGTAATAAGCAAGTACAGCGGTTATAGCACCGTAATCAGAGGACCCTGATTTTGCGCACAAGCGATCCGCCACCTCGGACTGGATCATTATCGTGATATAATCAAAAGGAAGTCCCGATTCAAGAAGCTTCATAAGAATGGGAGTGGTTATATAGTAGGGCAAATTTGCGCAAACTGAAACTCTTCCCTTGTCAAAATAGGGCTTTAAGAGTGCATCGAGATCCGCCTTCATAACATCCTCGTTATAGACGGTAACGTTATTAAATTCACCGAGTGTATATTTCAAAACGGGTATAAGGCCGTTATCTATCTCAAGCGCAACAACGTTTTGATATCTAATTGCAAGCTCGGTTGTGAGAGGGCCGATACCGGGTCCGATTTCAAGAATTGAGGTTTCAATAGAATCGGCACAGTTATCCGCTATATCCTCAACAACCATTCTGTTAATCAAAAAGTTTTGGCCAAATTCCTTTCTAAACTTAAGACCGAAAACCTCCATTATATGTTTAATTGTTTTAACGTCGCAAAGATTCATACATTCCTCTTTTTTCAAAAAAATTTGTCTTTACACTTGACAAAACAGGCATAAAGTGATACAATAACTAAGTCGTTGCTAGTGTAGCACAGTCGGTAGTGCAGCTGATTCGTAATCAGCAGGTCGAAAGTTCGAGTCTTTTCACTAGCTCCAAAAAATCACTCAAGCTATGCTTGGGTGATTTTTTATTTTCACAACAAATTGATTATATACTATTTTCCTTTAAAATTCAATACCCTGTCAACTTTTTTATTAATTTTTCATATACTTTCTTATGATGAAAAATAGTTTGAGGGGGGATACTTTTGAACAACTATTTCAATTCAATCAAAAGCGATGGATATTTTGATTACTCAAGTCTTGAGAGAACTGTTCGCGAGATACAAAGCAAATATGATTTTATAGAAATTGGCAATATAGGTCACAGCATCTTGGGCAAGTCGTTGCCCTCCATTAGTTTTGGCAAGGGTAATAAAAGCGTTATCTATATTGGCGCTCATCACGGAATGGAGTGGATAACAAGTGCAATATTAATGCAATTTATATACGACTTTGCTGAAACTCTTCAAGCATCGAGCAAAGCATATGATA
>JAZRCO010000089.1:0-5079 GCA_045659855.1 Eubacteriales bacterium
TTATAAACGGACCGTCGAGGACGCCGGTCCCTACAAAATTAGTTTGTGTTTGAAAAATCGAACTCCCCGACAAATCAAAATTTGAAGCACCAAAGGATGACCAATAGACGTTTTGTTTGGTGAATTCACATCCCGACAAATCCAAATTTGAAATTTTAGTAGCATTGTTTTCATTGGGCGCCACGCCGAGCATACCACTCAAAATTATTTATACATAAACGGAGATAATCTGATGGAGCAAATCGAAATAAATCCAATTGACAAATGTGATGAATTATCAGAGAGATTTAAAGAGTATAATCCCCAAATGTTTCTCAATACGGATGATGGCTACGATTGGATGGGGGATGGTGATAAATGTATTGTGATTTCCAACCCTTACGGTGGAGATGATATTAAAATTACCATTGAGAGCTTTGGAGAATTTACACTTTGCTTTTCTTCAGGGCATAGTCATTACCTTAATTATCAGTATGATTACGATAGAATGATTGATGAAGTGTTTGGTATTTTAATGAATACTCTATGCTCCGGTATGATTACTGATAATGATGGAATTTGGTACGGTAGCGGTTTTTTTGAAAAGGAAAGAATAAAGGATGATCCTCAAAATGTTTTTGATTTTGTTTTTGATATAAAGGAATTCAGTGATCATCTTAATAAAACAGGATACAAAATAGAATATACATTTTGGAATCCGATTGAAAACACAATCTGTTGAACGCAGAGCATTCTCAACTATACTTAATAGAGTAAAATAACAAAACAAGGAAACAAAAAATGGCAGACATTTTTGAATTATTTAAGAAAATTTCAAGTGAGAACACCGCCTCCCGTGAGCCGATAACACACGTTGTTGTGGGACTCGGCAACCCCGGGGCGCAGTACCTTCACACAAGGCATAATGCGGGCTTTCTTGCAATAGACCATATATGCAACAAATATGGCGCCCGTGTAAATAAGAGCGCACACAAGGGACTTGTGGGCGAGGCGACGATTGGTGGCAAGCGAGTGCTCCTCGTCAAGCCGCAAACCTTTATGAACCTCTCGGGCGAGTGCGTTCGTGCCGCTCTCGACTACTACAAGATCAGTCCCGATAACCTCATCGTTATCTACGACGACATCTCCCTCGACGTGGGACGTCTTCGTGTTCGCCGTGACGGAAGTGCGGGAGGTCACAACGGAATCAAGAGCATTTTGGAGCACCTCGACACCAAGACCTTTCCGAGAATCAAGATCGGCGTTGGACAAAAGCCCCACCCCGACTACGATCTCGCCTCTTGGGTGCTCTCCGAGTTCAAGAGCGACGAATTGAAAACGCTCGAGAGCACGTTCCCGACCGTTTGCGAGGGACTTGAAAAAATGCTTTCGTCGAGTATTGACGACGCAATGCAAATTTGCAATAAAAAGAACTGAACGGAGTAATAAATATGAGCTTTATTACCGATGCGATAAGGCAGGACGGGGAATATAGCCAGCTCCTTGACGCAGTTAAAAAGGAGCTTCGCACCCACAAGCCATATCCGATAGCGGTCAGCGGTCTTTGTGAAGGAGCGAGCGATGCTGCCTTCGTATCCCTCATTGGTGATACGAAAGCGGAGAGGGGAAGAATGCCCCTTGTCATCTTTTGCCCCGAGGAGAAGGAATGCCTCCGCCTGCAAAGAATGCTAACACAGTTTGGCATCTCGGCGGCGTTCTATCTTAATCGCGATCTTAACTTTTATAATATTTCCGCCTCCCATGAGTATGAGCATGAGAGGCTTAAGGTCTTGTTTGGAATACTGTGCGGCGATTTCGATGCGGTGATAACAACGCCCGACGCGGCGCTTTCCTACACGATGCCAATGGAAGTCCTTAGGGACAATCTCATAAGAATAGATTCAAGCACGGTGTGCGAGCCGCGTGAGCTTTGCCGCCGACTTGCGCTCTCGGGTTATACCTGTGTCGATATGATAGACGGTGCAGGACAGTTCGCCCACAGGGGCGGAATCGTGGATATTTTTGCCCCCGGGGGATATTACGTTGACGAAAACGGGGAACGAATCAGAACGGATCTACCCGTCCGAATAGAATTTTTCGGTGACGAGATAGACCGAATGGGACTTTTCTCCATCGAAACTCAAAGAATGCAGGAGAGAGTCGAGAGCATCGAATTTTCGCCCGCCCGTGAGATACTTTTGTCAAACGAATCCGTATCGAAGCTCAGGGATGCTATAAGCACACAGCTGAAATCCTGCAAGGAGAGTGAAGCGTTCATCGAGATGAGCGGCGAGCTTAATGCCATCGACGGACTCGGCGAGGGCGCATTCAATCTCAAATTCATAGATAAATACATCACGCTCATCTATCCCGAAAGGAGCTCACTTCTCGACTATTTCGAGGAGCGCACCTGCGTTCTCGTTAAGGGAACGAACGCGATAGCCGAGCGACTCCGTGGAGCGCAGTGGCATCAAAACGAGGTGGTCAAGGAGCTTATCGAGGGGGGCACCATTGCGCCCAAATATACGGACTACTCCAAGCCCTTAACTCATTACGAGCTGTTTTGCGACCGTAACGCAACGCTCCACACCGACTCCATCACTCAAGGACTTTCGGGTAAGAAAACGAGCGGTGTCTTCTACTTTAGAAGTAAGCAAACGGTTTCCTACGACGAGAGGACGGACCTTCTTTTCGAGGATATCGAACAGTATATTGCAAGTCAGTTTGCCGTTGCCGTTCTTTGTGAAAACGAGATGTTTGCAAAGAATCTCCACGGCGCACTCACGGAAAAGGGAATTAACGTTAGTATCGAGAGTGAGAGCATCGAGCCAAGAAGCGTTTCCCTCTACTTCAAGGAAAAGTTCTTCGGCTACGAGCTTAGCGGCGCAAGAGTTGCGGTGCTATCCACCGAGCGAGAGGGCAAGGGCGGCGGTGTAAATGCCGTTACCCGTGCAATGCGTAAGAGAAAGAAGAATCCTCACACGCAGTCCGTCTTCTCCTACAACGACCTTGAGGTCGGCGACCTCGTCGTTCACGAAGCTTACGGTATCGGTCGCTATGCGGGCATTGAAAATCTCGTTCAGGGCGGCGTGGGACACGACTATATCACCATTCAGTATGCGGGCAGCGACAAGCTCTTTTTGCCCGTTGAAAAGCTCGATATGGTGTCGAAATATATCGGTGCACATTCCGACGACGGACTCATCAAGCTCTCCCGATTTGGCGGAGCCGAATGGGGAAGAGCCAAGGCAAAGGCGAAGGCGGCGGTCAAGGATATGGCGAAGGAGCTCATCGAGCTCTATGCGAGAAGAATGAGAACGAGCGGCTTTGATTTTCCCCGTGATGACGATTTCCAAAGGGATTTCGAGGCAGCATTTGAATACGATGAAACCGACGCTCAAATCGAGGCGATAAACGAGATAAAGAGCGATATGATGAGCACGGTGCCAATGGATAGACTCCTTTGCGGCGACGTTGGCTTTGGCAAGACCGAGGTCGCATTTCGTGCGGCATTCAAGGCGGTGCTTGCGGGCAAGCAGGTGGCGATTCTCGTTCCCACCACGATACTTGCGCTCCAGCACTACCAAACGGCGCTCTCGCGCTTCCGTGCCTTCGGTGTCAACGTGGATATGATATCCCGTTTCCGCACTGCAAAGCAGCAAGGAGCAACAAAGCGCAAGCTCAAGAGGGGCGAGATAGATATCCTTATCGGAACTCACCGCCTCATTTCAAACGATATAGAATTTCACGACCTTGGACTCCTCATCGTTGACGAGGAGCAAAGATTTGGCGTGGCGCAAAAGGAGAAGCTCAAGAAGATATCGGGTAATATCGACGTCCTCTCGCTCTCCGCAACTCCGATTCCGAGAACACTCAATATGGCAATGGGTGGACTTCGTGACATCTCGGTGCTCGACGAGGCACCCATTGATAGAATCCCGATACAGACCTACATTCTTGAGGAGGACGACCTCATCGTCAACGAGGCGATAAGAAGGGAGCTCCGCCGAGGGGGACAGGTGTTCTATATGCACAATTTCGTCGATAGCATCTATGCCGTCGGCGCGAGATTGCAAAGAGCATTTCCCGACGCGCGCATAACGGTTGCGCACGGCAAGATGGAAAAGGAAGAGCTTGAGGAAATTTGGGGCGAGATGCTAAGGGGCGAGATAGATATCCTCGTGAGTACGACCATTATCGAAACGGGAATCGATATTCCCAATGCGAATACGCTCATCGTCGATAATGCCCATAGACTCGGTCTTTCCCAGCTCCACCAAATTAGAGGACGAGTTGGACGCTCACCTCGCCGCGCGTATGCGTACTTCACCTATCCAAAGAATATGGCGCTCACCGATATTGCGAGAAAGCGCCTTGAGGCACTCCGTGAATATGCCGAATTCGGAGCGGGCTTTAAGATTGCCATGCGTGACCTCGAGCTTCGAGGTGCGGGCAATATGCTCGGTGCCGAGCAGCACGGACATCTTGATGCGGTCGGATACGACCTCTATATCAAGCTCCTTAACGAAGCAGTGCTTGAGGAGAGGGGAGAGAAGGTAGAAGTCAAGCCCGATTGCGTGGTTTCGCTTAACTATAATGCCTATATTCCCGAGAAATACGTGTCGTTCTCATCTCAAAGAATGGGACTTTATAAGCGCATCGCAATGATTGAGAACGAATACGATAGACTTGATATCTCCGACGAAATTATCGATAGATACGGCGATATGCCGAAGCCCGTTGAGAATCTCCTTATGATTGCGCTCATTCGCGCGAATGCACTCAAGTGTAAGATAACCACGATAACGCAGGAGGGAACCGAGTTTAGAGTGATTCCGTCCCATATTGATATCGATGTTTGGAGCGAGGTCGAGGAGAAATTCGAGGGGAAGATGAAGATAATTCTTTCATCCAAGCCCTATATCAGTATGCGCCCCGATAGGAGCGCCGACGCCCTCAAAGCCCTCAACCGAGCACTCGAAAAATATATCGAGGTAGAGCAGAAAAATAAAGCTTAATTGGGATTTAGCGGTGTGTTTAAAAGTTAGTTTGCCTTTGTATCGGGTCGTCGAGGGCGCCGACCCCTACGGAGTTTATAAG
>JAZRCO010000090.1:0-1677 GCA_045659855.1 Eubacteriales bacterium
TTGTCTTCGATAGCAACGGTCTCACTCGCAGGGAGCTTCGTCATCTCAGCCGGTGAGGCAAGTAACGCCTGCTCCTTTTTCTCCGAATTTCTCTTTTCAAGATAAAGGCTCAGCTTGTTGGCAACCCAGAATAGTGCCAAAACACCAATGGCGCACTCCGAAATAAAGAGTACCCAATGCCAAGGCGTAGTAAACGTTTCGAACGGAATGCTGCTGAGTCCAAACACTATCGCCGCAATAGCGACACCGCGGCAGATCACAATGGACGGAATAAACCACTTGAGCGACATGCGAAGCGTTCCCGCAATCATAACAAGCGCATCGTCGGGGAATACCGGCATTAGCATCATTAGCGGGAAGAATACAACTCCACGGTTGTTGAGAAGCTTTGATGCCTTTGCGCAATCCTCCTTGCCAAGCAGCTTGACGCAGATCGCATAGCCGCCGAGGCGGCCTGTAATATACATTAACAAACTTGATAGCATAACGCCGATAAAGGCGACAAGAAATGCAGCAAGCAACTTATCTTCGAATATATGGCTGAGCAGTATAATAAATCCCATAGACGCGCCGGGCACGAAGCAAAGCAACGTGGTAACCAATACCTGCACCAAAATTATAACGATCCAGCTATACCACGTATTCAAAAACTGGTCGAACAGATGCTCGTTTATCTGCACTCCGTCGTGATAATACACGATATCAAATGCAGAAAGAAGAAGCAAAGCACCGATCGAAAGTGCGATAAGAACGGCAACGACTAAAAGGATATTAATGATTTTTCTATAATTGTCAGCAACGAAATTCTTGGCCTTACTAAAGGCCGACTCCGAGCTTTTTTTCACTTTAAAACCTCATTTTCTCGATTGTGCGATCGGGGTATATTACCCCACCCTTGCCTAGATTTTAACCTAAAAGGCACAATTTGTCAAGCCTATTCGAGAAAAAAGGCGTTTGTTTACAATTTGTTGAAAACTTGCTTTTGTCTGTTTTCGGCGCTACAAATTCGATTTTTAGGCGTAACAAATTCATTTCCCCTCTTGACTTTGTGCGCGCGGGCGTGTTATAATAAAGGGTAAAAATATTGTTTTTTTGCCGAAATCGGCACGGAGGACTAACATGAAGTGGACTTCACTTAACGATCTGAGAGAGAAATATCTCGCATTCTTCGAGTCAAAGGGACATCTTAGACTCCCGAGCTTCTCCCTCGTTCCCAACAACGACAAATCGCTCCTGCTCATCAACTCGGGCATGGCACCTATGAAAAAGTACTTCACCGGCGAGGAAGAGCCACCGCGTCATCGCGTGTGCACCTGCCAGAAGTGCATCAGAACCCCCGACCTTGAGCGTGTAGGTCACACCGCGCGCCACGGCACATACTTCGAGATGCTTGGTAACTTCTCCTTTGGAGATTACTTCAAGAACGAGGCTATTCCGTGGGCTTGGGAGTTCCTTACCGAAACTCTCGAGATACCCGCAGATCTTCTTTGGCCCTCGGTCTACGAGCACGACGACGAGGCTTACGCTATCTGGCGCGACAAGATCGGTGTGCCCGAGGCACATATCGTAAGACTTGGCAAGGCGGACAACTTCTGGGAGCACGGCTCCGGTCCTTGCGGCCCCTGCTCGGAGATCTATTTCGACCGTGGCGAGAAGTACGGCTGTGGCTCTCCCGAT
>JAZRCO010000091.1:0-5169 GCA_045659855.1 Eubacteriales bacterium
AAATCTTCATTTCCTTTTTGCTCATGTGAGCCAAGGGATAGCTATAGTCCGACATAATTGTGGGAGGCGTGTCAATGGGACGGAGATAATACCAAAACAGTCCCTCGGAAAGTCGTGCCGCAATGCTCGGAAAGCGTGGAATCGTATTTTTTATGGCTTGATCTAGCACCTTGAGATCTATCTCCTCATTCAAGGTCACGGACATTCTAAATAGATTGCTCCACGACTTGCTGTGCGAGGCGGGGTAGATCTTGGCGGCATTGTCAAGCTTAAACCAGTTAAAGTCTTTTTTGCCCTTCATTTATTTTAACCTTTCTATTAGAGCCGAAAAAAGCTCCAAAAACTCTCCTTCTACCTTTGAAAAGTCAATAAACTCAAAGCGTGGGGTAGATTCAAGCTGTGGTACATAGTCGAATATTCTTTCTCCAAACAAGGTAGTGAATTCGTAGTAGAGAATAGCATCGTCAATCTCAAATATGAGCTTTTTTTCTTCACTTGTTAGAGAGGGAATCCATTTTTCAAATATTTCACCCTGAAGCACCTCTTCAATGTCAAGATATTTTTGCAAATGCTTCTTAACAGGGCGGGTAATGTCGGCAAGATAGGCCTCGCTGCCGTCGTGCAAAAGACAGCCGAGCACAACTCTATCCGAATAACCTCGAGCTATCGCCTCATAAGCACAGTTGATTGAGTGAAGTCCAACCGAATAAAAGTGCTTGAAGTGACCGTTGGCTCTACAAAGGAGGGAAAGCGCGTGGGCAATATCCTCGATATCAATGTCATCAGTCCTTGGAGAGAGGGGATAGAACTCCTTCTTTTTGTGGGTTAGGATATAGCTCATAGAAATTGCCTCCACTTTTACATAGTAATACATAATAATTATATCACACGGTTAGTGATTTGTAAAGAAAATTATATTTACTTTTTATTGATTTTTACTATTGTCTATAGACGATTATTATGATATAATGAATTATCGAAAATAAACTGGAGGTTAATATGAAAATTATTGATAGATTTTTGAAATACGTTTCATTTCCTACTATGAGTGATGAAACGAGTGAAACAGTACCGAGTAGTGCCAAGCAGCTTGTTCTCAGCCGTGCAATTGCCGAAGAGCTCATTGCTATGGGTCTTGAGGACGTGGAGCTTGACGATAAGGGATACCTTTACGCAACACTCCCTGCAAACGTTGCTGATTCCACTATAACACTAGGACTTGTAGCACACGTGGATACAAGTGATGCCTGCGCCGATTATCCCATCAAAGCTAAAATTGTAAAATACTTGGGCGATGATATTTGTCTTAACGAGGAAAAGGGAATTTACCTCACTAAGACCGAATATCCCGCGCTCAATAACTATATCGGAAACGATCTTATAGTTACCGACGGAACAACGCTTCTCGGTGCGGACGATAAGGCGGGCGTTTGCGCGATCGTTTCAGCAGTGGAGAACATCAAAAATAGCGGTGTGCCTCACGGAAAGATTCGCATTTGCTTTACACCCGACGAGGAGATTGGACGCGGTGCCGACCACTTTGACGTTGAAAAATTCGGTGCGGATTATGGATATACAGTCGACGGCGGTGCTCTTGGAGAAATCGAGTACGAAAACTTCAATGCCGCAAGCGCAGTGGTCAAATTTAACGGTGTTTCCATCCATCCCGGCTCCGCAAAGGATAAGATGAAGAACGCATCCCTTATGGCAATGGATTTTAACGCGCTTTTGCCCGCAGATGAAATTCCTGCCAATACCGAGGGATACGAGGGCTTTTTCCACCTCATTGAAATGAGCGGCGAATGTGAGAGTGCAACTCTCGTTTATATTATCCGTGACCACGACATTGAGAAATTTAATGCGAAAAAGGCGCTCCTTCTTGAGTGCGCCGAAAAGATCAATGTTAAGTATGGCGAGGGCTCTTGCGTTGCAAGTGTAAAGGATTCCTACTTCAATATGAAGGAAATTATCGATAAGCATATGTACACAATTGACCGTGCGGTTGAAGCTATGGAGCAAGTTGGTGTTAAGCCCATGATCATGCCCATCCGTGGGGGTACGGACGGCGCACGCCTTTCCTTTATGGGCTTGCCCTGTCCCAATATTTGCACGGGCGGTGAGAATTTCCACTCAAGATTTGAATTTCTTTCAGTACAATCACTCCATAAGGTGGTTGAGATCGTAGAAAAGCTCATCGTAAACGCTACTTATGCTGAAAGGAACTGAAAAATGGCAAAATTATATTTCAAATACGGAGCAATGGGCTCATCCAAAACTGCAAATGCTCTCATCACAAAGTTCAACTACGAGGAAAGAGGAATGCAAGTTTGGCTTATCAAGCCCTCAATCGATAACCGTGACGGTGCCGACATCATTCGTTCAAGAATCGGACTTGAGCAACGAGCGCAAATTATCACTCCCGATATGGACATTTTTGAGGAATTCAAAAATCATATCGGCACACATGCAGTAATTGCCGACGAATGTCAGTTCTTCAAGGCGGAGCAAATCGATCAGCTTCGTCGCATCGTTGACGAGCTTGACGTCCCTGTGCTTTGCTTTGGACTTCGCACCGACTTCCTTACACACACCTTTGAGGGAAGCCACCGTCTTTTCGAGGTTGCGGACTCCATTTCCGAAATCAAAACGATTTGCACCTGTGGAAAGAAAGCCGTAGTTAATGCAAGAATCGACGGTAACGGTAATGTGGTAACCGAGGGCGGACAGATTCTCCTTGGCGGTAACGATTCCTACGTTGCTATGTGCCACGCTTGCTGGAAAAAGGCAATCAAGAAACAGTAAAAAATAAACCCGACGGATTTCCGTCGGGTTATCTTTTTAAATATCGATCTCAATAGAAACGGGGCAGTGGTCGCTACCCATAATTTCGGTGTGGATTTTTGCTTCCTTGACCTTATCTAAAATGCGGTTAGAAACAACAAAATAGTCGATTCTCCAACCAACGTTCTTTTGTCTTGATTGGAACATATAGCTCCACCAAGAGTATTCTACCTTATCGGGATAGAGTGAACGGAAGGTGTCGGAAAATCCGCTTGCCAAAAGCTCCGAGAATTTACCTCTTTCCTCATCGGTAAATCCCGCGGAAAAATGATTAGTTTTGGGATTTTTAAGGTCAATTTCCTCGTGTGCAACGTTTAAATCACCGCAGTAGATAACGGGCTTTGTTTTGTCAAGCTCCATCATATAATTTCGGAGCGCATCCTCCCACGTCATACGGTAATCAAGGCGTGTGAGCTCTCTTTGAGAGTTGGGGGTATAAACGTTCAAGAGATAGAAATTCTCATATTCAAGCGTAATTGCGCGTCCCTCGTGGTCATGCTCGTCAATGCCGAGTCCATATCGAACGGAAATGGGCTCGTGCTTAGTAAATATCGCGGTTCCGCTATAGCCCTTCTTCTCGGCACTGTACCAATACTGATGATAGCCGTCCGTCTCAAAGGACGCTTGCCCAGGTTGCATTTTCGACTCTTGAATAGAGAAAAAATCCGCATCCTCACTGTTGAAAAAATCGCCGAATCCTTTATTTAAACAAGCTCTAAAGCCGTTAACGTTCCATGAAATAAACTTCATAAGCTACTCCTTTCAGTTTATATGCTTATCATATCACAAAATTCAAAATTTTTCAACCAAAATCTATTTCCAAATGCAAAAAAATATGATATAATGAATCAGTTATTAATTTTCAAGGAGAAAATATGAAATTTCTAAAGCAATTATTTATATTACTGATTGTTTTATCGCTTGTGGTGTCCTGTACCGTGTTCCCGCCCATTGGCGAGACAACCACCACACCGAGTAACTCTATATCGTCTACCACAACTTCGTCAACTACTTCTAAGGGAACTATAACCTCGGTACCCGACGGAGTAGATCCTGACGAGGACAACGGGCCGCTAAGTGACCCCTATGTTGATATGAGCGCGGAAGAATTTTATGCAAATTACACACCTGCAACGACCTATATGGACGCCTACTATAGAACTCTCCATTACTTTATGTCGGGTTCAATAGAAGAGCAGGACCAAGAGCCCACACTCGCACAGTATCAGCCAATGGAAAACGGTCTTTACGTTCGTAACACAAGTGCGCTTTACTCCGAGGACGGAAATATCTATTATCTTGTTGACAGTCACGGTAATATAGTCAAAAAGATATTCAAGGGTGCGGCGTACGTAACTCTTGAAGAGGTTGCAGCATACGTATTTGCCTTTGGCGATATACCTGCTAACTATACGGCGAGCAAGAGCACAAGACCCTCAAACAGTCCTTGGGGAAAATATTTAAGACTTAACAATACAGAATTTTCGGGTAATACATCTAAATGGCCCTACGAGCCCGAGCTTCCCGATATTTCGGGGTGTGGAGGAGAGCTCTATTATTACGAAATAGATATCGGCACTACAGGAACTGACTGTGACCCCGCATATACTCCTGCAATCTATAATAACGGTAGCAGGATCACGCGCGGTGCGGCAAGAATCGTTTACACGCGATACGATAAAAACCGCAATAAAATCATCGATCTTGATGAAAAATATCTCTTCTATACCTACAACCACTATAACGATTTTCAAGAGTATCTCAACTACGAAGGCGGTTGGGGAGAGATGTTCGGTAATATCACAGGCGGCGGAGCTATTTCGAGCAAATACAATTATAATCCCACGCCCTACGTTCAAGTAGTGAGACGCAATCTTTACGTTGATAATCTCACTCAAGTAGCCGAAATTGAGATCGTGGAAATTACGCTTGTATATCTTGATAGAAAGAATTTTTTGAACAACGCTTTTTGCGTATAAGGAGGAAATATGACGTTAAACGAAGCAATTACAAAGCTTTATGAATGGCAATCAAAGCTTAGTGCATATAATCACGCAATGTCCGTAATCTACTATGACGGAGCAACAGTAGCACCCAAGAAGACGGCAGCTAACCGTGGACGCGCCTTGGCTATTCTCAGTGAGGAAACCTATAAGCTCACAACCAATGAGAATACCGTGGAATTGCTCGAATTTCTTGATGCTCACAAGGATGAGCTCGAGGAGAAGGAGCAGAGAATAGTGTACCTTGCGTGCAAGGGTATGAAGGAAATGAAGAAGATACCCATGGAGGAATACATCGCGTATGAGGAGCTCTTGGTTAATGCCG
>JAZRCO010000092.1:0-4578 GCA_045659855.1 Eubacteriales bacterium
CACAAAAATAAAAGGCGAGGAACCCTCGCCTTTTTCTTATTTGCCGCTATCTCCCGCGCAATAAATACACGCCTCGTCAATGACCTCGTTGCCTGCGCCTATTTCAACTGCATCCCATGATGCGCTTGTGCCGTGATAATTCACTTTTTTGATGCTTGAGCATCTATAAAATGCCATATTTGCAATTTTCGTTACGTCGCGTGAGATGTTGACGAAATTATCCGTCTTACCCGCAGGGTAGCTTATAAGCGTGCTGCCCTGCTTGTTATAAAGAGCGCCCGATACCGACGAGTAAACGGCGTTTCCCTCTTCGACCTCGATCTTTTCAAGATACTTGCAGCCCGCGAGTGCATAATTTCCTATTTCCTTGACACCCGACAAAATCAGTATCTCCCTTATAGCCGATCCGTAAAAGGCATATGCGCCGATGACCTTTACCGTGCTCGGAAGCTCGATCCCCCGTAGCTTATTGCAGTTTTTAAACGCACCGTCCGCGATTTCGGTTACAATATCGCCATCCTTTGTCATCATTGGAACGATCACAAAGCTGTCGGTGCATTCTCCGATACCGTCAAGCGAGCAGGTGCCGTCACCGTTGCTCACGAATGAGAGCCCCTTGCTTGAGGGATCCTCTACCGGCTCATCGGGTGCTTCGTCCGTACCACTCGAGGTAGTTGTCGTGCTTTCAACGCCTCCGTCATTGAAAACAGGCACCTTGCCCTCGTCCCTCGCTATATCCATCGCAACCACGATGAGCATTGTGAGTATCGCAACGAGTAGGATGGGCAATGCGACGGTAAATACCTTGATTAGCTTTGATTTGATAGAATTAACGTTCATTTTCTTTTCCTTTCCACTAAAATATTCGGTGGATAAATTTTATCATTTCCATTATTTACCTGTCAATCAAAACCCTTCGTGATAAAACGAGTGCTTTTTTCTCCTACACACCTTTTTCAACGGCAATTTCACTCTCAAATAACGAAAAAAGACGATATGGCAATCTTTTTATCTCCTTTTGCGACCGATTTTCTTATTGCTTTTTGAATATTTCTATGGTAAAATTAGCATATACTTTAAATTTGAGGTTTATTATGGAAATAACTAAAAGAATCATCGCCATAGGCGGCGGTGAGCTTAAAAGCAAGGAAACACTCGAAATTGATAGATATATCGCGGCTCTTGCCCGTGAGCGCGCGGGCGAAAAACGTCCCTACGGACTATTTATCGGCACGGCAAGTCACGATAGCATGCCGTATTTCAACAGCTTTAGAAAGACCTACACTTCAGTATTCGACATCAAGGCGGACGTGGCTCTCACGGTTTACGGAGAAATGGATCTTGAAAAGATTAGAGGCAAATTTGAAAAGGCGGACTTTATCTACGTCGGCGGCGGAGATACGCTCTACATGCTTAAGCGCTGGCAGGAATTTGGACTCCTTGACCTTATTCGCGACGCATACGAGCGCGGAGTTATCATTTGCGGTCTTTCGGCAGGCGCCATTTGTTGGTTTGAGGATATCTACACCGACTCGGAGCTTGCAGAAAAGGACGGTGCCTATTCAATGCAAAAGGGACTTGGTTGGCTCAGCGGCACTATTTCCCCCCACTACAACGAGCGCGTTCTCGATTTCGATCAAATTATGCTCTCCCTCCCCAAGGGTACAAGAGCATACGGCATAGAAAATCTCGCGGCACTTGAGTTCGTTAACGGAGAGCTCACTAAATCCGTTTGCTGTGGCGGTAATGCCTACATTATAGAAAATAACGAAGATAAAATCGTCAAGACCGTCATTTAATCGACTTTTTTCTACAGTTTATACAAAATTTTCCAATATACAGTCGCAATTAGATTTTGTTGTTGACATTTATTGGATATCATGATAAAATTAATCTACAAATACTAATATTTGGAGGAATTATTATGAACAAACTCAACAAAAGACTCGTTTCCCGAATCGTTCTTGTCATTATGATGATTTCTTTGTTAGCGTTTTTCACCGGATGTACCTTTTCGTCATCAAATATTGACCTCGGTGTCTCAGAGCTCGGTGGCGGCTTGAAAATGGTCTTCGAAGCCATTCTCGACGGCATAATCGCCTTGGTTGTTGGCGTTTTCAACGGCCTTTGGGAATTTATCGTAGGAATCTTCCACATCATCGTCGGATCAATCGCTTGGGTTTATGAGTGGATAGTATCACTTTTCTAACATTTACCGATTAAGCTCCAAGCACCGCTTGGAGCTTTTTTGTTTTTTTCTAAAATTTTGCTTTTTTATTACACTTTTTCAAATTTTTGTTGACTGTATAAATAAGAGGCCCCGTTCCCTCTTTTTCCTCACCCTATACCAAGGAGGTTTTTATGAAAAATAAACGAATCATCAAATTTATTTCATTTGTTTTGGCAATCCTTATCCTGATGCCCGCTATTTCAATTTCGGCATATGCGCAGGAAGAATCCGGTTCTTCAATGGACTGCGTAATGCCCGTTTGGGTAGTTCCCATTATTATCGCGATCGCGCCGCTAATTTTTTGCATAGAAATGTTCAACTCGTTCCGCACGGGTGACTTTTCAATAATCAATGATATTCCCGAGCTGTTTTCCGACCTTTGGTCGATGGTGTTTGGATAATGAAAGGAGAATCTTATGAATAAACAACTGATTTCAAAAATATTATTAGCAATCCTTTTACTTAGCATGATATTAATGCTCTCCAGCTGCGAGGCGTCCGATCTCGGTCTTGGTATTTATCAAATCTTCGGCGGAATCGTTTTGGTGGTTGTCGGAATTATCGTTTCCCTCTTCTCCGCCTTGGTTTCCGCATTGCTTGGCGTTATCCTCTTTTTCATAGGAATTTTCACAAGCATCGGCGGTCTTATCGCCACAATCGTGCAATTCGTAATTAGCATATTCTAAATTATGCTTTTTTCCTCAAGTCCCTCATAGCGAGGGACTTTTTTATTTGTCAAAAGGATTTGAACATCCTCATTTTGCATCTGAATAAATCACTTCCAAATCTCATAAACTAAACAAAAACGGAGTTTTGTTTATGAGAGATCAAAGAAAACGGTATGCCATCGGTTATGCGCTGGAATTTGCAATTTTTTGCATTATTTCGGCGCTCATCTCACTTATCTTTATTTTTCCCATGCTTGATTTCGGATTCCCTCTGCCGAACGAGAGCGCCGAGGCGCAACCTGCAGTTACTGTTGTTCTCGATGCGGGGCACGGCGGTGAGGACGGCGGATGTGAGGGCAACGGTCTAATCGAAAAGAATTTAAATTTAGACATTTGCAAGCGAGTTGCCTCCATGCTTAAAAATGCGAATATAAACGTGGTTATGACACGTGAGGATGACGTCCTTTTATACGATCCAAATTCCGATTACGAGGGAAAGAAAAAGGCGCAGGACGTTCGCAAAAGACTTGCAATAGCGAGCGAGCAGCAAAACCCCGTGCTTGTCAGTATTCATATGAATTATTTTGCGCAAACTCAATATTCGGGACTGCAGGTATGGTATTCCAAGGGTGACGGACGCTCTCGCGTGCTGGCAAATTTGATCCAATCCAACGTCAAAGACACACTTCAAAGGGGTAATACCCGAAGCATCAAGGAGGCAACAAGCCGCATTTTCCTTCTACACAACGCCACCTTCCCCGCTGTGCTCGTAGAGTGCGGATTTCTATCAAATCCCGACGAGGCGCGCGCTTTAGGTGATGCCGAATACCGACAAAAGCTTGCCGAGGTCATTTTTCAGTCAATTATGGAGTATATTTCGCATAATAGCTATTGATTTTTTCTTTGTTTTTATTTATAATGTAGTTATATAGTATAGCTTTCTAAATCAAGAAAGGAAAAGAAAATGAAGGGATTAAAAACTGTTTATATATGCTCGGAATGCGGTTGCATTTCTCCCAAATGGCTTGGAAAATGCAATCAGTGCGGTGCGTGGAACTCTCTCGTTGAGGACGTCATCTCCACCGCCCCCGAAAAGCCGAGCGAGGTAAAGCATCAAACACTTGCCTCGGGTAAGGATAACGTTGCTCTTAGGTTCGACGAAACGGAGCTCCCCGACTACATACGAAGCAATACCCGTCTTAACGAGCTCGACCGTGTGCTCGGTGGCGGTCTTGTTTGCGGCTCGGTCGTTCTCCTTTCGGGTGAACCGGGTATCGGTAAATCCACCTTGCTTATGCAAATTTCAGACGCCCTCGGCGAGCAAAAAAGGGTGCTCTACATTTCGGGCGAGGAATCCTCGGGGCAGCTCAAGCTAAGAGCAAAAAGACTTGGAATCGTTGGCAAGAACCTTTACATCCTCACCGAAACCGAGCTTGAAAAAACGCTTGCACAGGTGGAAAAGGTGAAGCCCGACGTCATCATCGTGGACTCCATTCAAACAATGTACAGCGACAAGATATCAAGTGCCCCCGGCACGATAACTCAAATTAAGGAATGCACCCTCGCCTTCATTGCAAAGGCAAAAAACGACGGTATTTCCGTTATTTTGGTCGGTCACGTGAACAAGGAGGGCTCCATTGCAGGCCCTAAGATCCTTGAGCATATGGTTGACGCCGTTCT
>JAZRCO010000093.1:0-3320 GCA_045659855.1 Eubacteriales bacterium
CGTTGACCTTATTCTTAGAGTTTATAACGTTCCAAACGGAACGCTCTTTATCGACGGAAAGGACGTAAACACGATTCCCATCAAGCGCCTTCGTGATTTTTGCGCATACGTTCCGCAGGATAACTTCCTCTTTAGCGATACGATAGAGAACAATATCGCATTTTCTCGCGACACCTCAAGCTCCGACGAGGTGGTGAGAGCTGCAAAGCTCTCCGACGTTCACGAGAACATATCCGAATTTCCTGCGCAGTACGCCACCATTCTCGGTGAGCGCGGCGTAACGGTTTCGGGCGGACAAAAGCAAAGAATATCCATTGCCCGTGCGCTTATGAAGGAAGCGTCGATCCTTATTCTTGATGACTCCGTGAGCGCGGTCGATACTAAAACTGAAAAGGTAATCATTGACAATCTCCGCGAGAATAGACGCGGAAGAACGACCATACTTATCGCCCACCGTATATCTACCGTAGAGAAGATGGATAAGATAATCTTCGTTGACGACGGTAGAATCGTTGCGGTCGGCGCACATAACGAGCTTATTTCTAGCTGCCCCGACTATAAGGTCATGGTAGAGCTTCAAAAGCTCGAGGAAGAAAGGGGTGAATGATATGCGTGAATATTATCCTCTTTTATTCGTTGGCGGTATAGTCGGCTTGTTCAGTATTGTTTTCGCAATCGCCTATATGACGATTAGAAACAAGAAGGAAGAGATCGGCTTTGACCGAAATATGAAGGATACGGAGATAATGAGGCGACTCATTCGCTATGCAAGACCCCACGTGGGATCGTTTGTCATCGTTGGACTTTTGATGGTATTCTCCATTGCGTATAGTGTTGTTTCTCCAAGACTTATGGGATTCATCATTGCGTTCCTTGACACCGATTTCGAGATAAATCAGCTCTTTATCTACATCGGCATCTACGCAGTCATCCTTATCACTTCGCTTGTATTCCAGTATTTCCAGGCAATTCTTTTGCAAAAGATAGGACAAAAGATCCTTTCGGCTTTGCGTGAGGACGTTTTCACACATATTGAAAAGCTCTCTCACTCACAGCTCAATCATATGCCCGTGGGTAAGCTCGTAACGAGAGTTACCAACGATACCAATGCAATCTCGATGATGTTCACTCAAATACTCACGAACCTCATCAAAAACATTTTCCTAGTAATTGCTATCGTGATAGCAATGCTCATCCTTAACTATGCGCTCACCTTGATGGTGCTTTGCTTCGTGCCGTTCATTTTCGTATTTACGCTCATTTTCCGTAAGTTCTCAAGAAGGGCATTCCGTCGTGTTAAGGACGGCACAACTGATATCAATACCTTCCTTTCCGAAAACCTCTCGGGAATCAAGATCATTCAGATCTTCAACCAAGAGGAGAGAAAAAAGAAGGAGTTTGCACAAAAGAATAATAAGCTCGGCAAGGCGATGAGGGATCAAATATTCGTTTTCAGCGTATTCCGTCCCATCATCTACATGCTCTATATTTCAAGTGTGCTTTGCCTCTTCTATTTCTCCGCAAAGGGATATATCAAAGAGATGAGCTTCCTTGGACAAGTCATCACCGCGGACGTTCTCGTTTCCTTCTATATGTACATCCAAACCTTCTTCGATCCCATCCAAAACCTTGCCGATCAGTTCAATAGACTCCAATCGGCATTTGCCTCAGCCGAGAAGATATTCACCATTATGGATATGGTTCCCGAGGTGCAGGACACCGAGGGTGCTATCGAGCTTGAGCACGTTGAGGGCAATATCGAGTTTAAGAACGTTTGGTTCGCCTACGAGGGCGAGGAATGGGTTCTCAAGGACGTGTCCTTTAAGATAAATGCTAAGGATACCGTTGCCTTTGTCGGCTCAACCGGTTCAGGTAAGACTACCATCCTCTCGCTCATTTGCCGCAACTACGATATCCAAAAGGGACAGATCCTCATCGACGGCATCGATATCAAGAGCATCAAGATCTCATCTCTGCGCCGTCACTTCGGACAAATGCTTCAGGACGTATTCCTCTTCTCGGGAACGATCCGTTCCAATATAGTTCTCCGCGAGGATAGCTTTACTGACGAGGAGATAATGGCGGCTTGCAAATACGTTAACGCCGACCACTTCATTGACAAATTGAAGGACGGCCTTGACGAGGAGGTAAGAGAGAGGGGTAACAACTTCTCCGCAGGTCAGCGACAGCTTCTTTCGTTTGCGAGAACCATCATTCATAAGCCAAGCGTTATGATTCTTGACGAGGCGACCGCAAACATCGATACTGAAACCGAGCTTCTCATTCAGGATTCACTTGAAAAGATGATGAATATAGGTACTATGCTCATCGTTGCCCATAGACTTTCAACGATTCAGCATGCGGACAATATCATAGTGCTCTCCCACGGCGAGATCGTGGAGCAGGGAAATCACTTCGATCTCCTTGCTAAGCGCGGAAGATATTATGATCTCTATATGCTTCAGTATCAAAAGCAGCAGCTTCAGGGTAAATAAAAAATTAGCCGATAATCAGTTGATTGTCGGCTTTTTTTATTGACATTTGCAGTTAATAAGTATATAATATGTTTGATAATACATCTTGGGAGGTTTCTATGAGTTATAAGATTTTTGAATACGACCCATCGCTTAAGCCCTTTGAGTCCGACATCAACCTTCGAATGCAAAATTATTATAACAAGAAAAGGGAGCTCGTTGGAGAAAACGGCAAGCTTGTTGATTTTGCAAACGGCCATCATTATTTCGGCTTTCATAAGGTAGAAAACGGTTGGTACTATCGTGAATGGGCACCCGCCGCACACGAAGTTTATCTTATGGGTGATTTCAACGGCTGGAATAGATGGTCGCATAGATTAAATAATCTTGGAAACGGTATTTTTGAAATCTTTATTTGGGGCAGAGAAACACTTTGGGATGATTGCCGAGTTAAAGCAATTATCAAGCATTGGGATAGTTATCTTGAAAGAATTCCTTCTTATTGCAAGAGAGTTCTTCAGAATCCTTATGACTACACTTGGTGTGGTGCGGTTGTGGACGAGCCCGAATATATTTGGCAGAAGAACAATTTCAAACCACAGAAAAAGCTCTTTATATATGAAACTCATATTGGTATGGCACAGGAGAGGGAAGGTGTTGGTACATATAATGAATTTACCGACCACATTTTGCCTCGTGTTAAGGCGGCAGGTTATAATACCATTCAAATTATGGCTATTATGGAGCATCCTTATTACGGCTCTTTTGGTTATCAGGTTTCAAATTTCTTTGCGGCATCCTCAAAGTTTGGTAAGTGCAACGATTTGAAACGTCTTATTGATACTG